>CALIQO010000362.1 GCA_938044055.1 uncultured Saprospiraceae bacterium | reverse complement strand
AAAATCTATCCGCATAAAGGGTTGTTAGAGAAATGGTATCAATCGAATCAATCCTTTTGGGTAGATTTAAAAATTATTTTTGCGACAGCATGGGTCGTTTTAAAACCCAATAGTAATATAGTATACAATTGGTTTAAAGAAATACCCAAAAGAAATTTTTAAAAAAACTAAATGAACAAAATAGATATCATTGCAGGCGCTCGTCCTAACTTTATGAAAATAGGTCCGATCGTACATGCAATTAACAAACACAATTCTAAAAACCCAGCTAAAAAAGTTGAATTTCGACTCATTCATACAGGTCAGCACTATGATAAAAAAATGAGTGATGATTTTTTTGAACAATTGAATATACCTCAACCAGATATAAACCTAGGCGTAGGAAGTGGAACTGCAGCATGGCAGACTGGTAATATAATGATGAAGTATGAAGAAGCCATAAAGGAATGGAAACCAGATTTGTGTTTAGTTGTAGGAGATGTCACTTCTACCATGGCATGCTCCATCACTGCTAAAAAAGAATGGGTACACGTTGCACATGTAGAAGGAGGAATAAGGTCAGGGGATGAGAAAATGCCTGAAGAGATTAATCGTATGGTTACCGATAGCATTACAGATTATTTCTTTACAACTTCAGAAGTCGCTAACACCAATCTCAAAAAACTTGGACATCCAGAAGAGAAAATATTTTTTGTGGGAAACACAATGATCGATTCACTTTTAGGAAATTTAGAACGTCTACAGAAACCATTACTATATTCTGAAAATAATCTTCAAGAAAAAGAATATCTGGTCATGACACTTCATCGGCCTTCTAATGTAGATGCTATGCAGAGCTTAAGTAACTTGTTGCAAAATGTTAATGATCACGTTGACGAAAGAAAGGTGGTTTTTCCGATGCATCCTAGAACTAAGAAAATGTATGATCAGCTAGGTATGAATTACAAGAATTTACTTATTACAGGCCCTATGTCTTATCTTGAATTTATCTTTCTTATTAAAAACAGTTTAGGTGTAATTACAGACTCTGGAGGCATAACAGAAGAAACTACTGTTCTTGGTGTTCCATGTATGACACTAAGAAACTCTACGGAAAGACCTGAAACAGTTACAATCGGCACCAATGAAATTGTAGGTACTGACCCTAAAAACATAATCCCCTATTTAGAAAAACTAATTAGTGGAGAATGGAAAAAGGGCACCATTCCTAAACTTTGGGACGGAAACACAGCACATAGAATTGTAGAAATAATATCACAACTCTAATTGCTATATTCTATAGATCAATCCTGGTCCGATTTTAACTCTATAATTTCATCCTTTTTGGAACAGAACAAAGGTTGTAAGGTTTTAGAAATAGGAGCAGGTGCATCTCCATACTTAGATAAAGAAACAATAAAAAAATACAACCTAAAATATACCATATCAGACATTGATTCAGAACAAATTCGACCTGAAATCGATCCATATTACAGTATCAAAATATTTGATGCAGGAAGTGAAAAATTAGATCAGACATTTGACTTGATCTTATCACATATGGTCCTTGAACACATTAAGTCTCCAGAAAAATTTCACGACAACATAAAAAAAATGTTAGCACCAGCTGGAAGGTCTATTCATTTTTTCGCAACTAAATACGGCGTACCAAGTATATCTAATACACTTCTACCAAGTAAATTTACAGAATGGATCGTCTATCGTTTACAAAAAAGAGATCCAAAACTTGAAGGGAAATTTCCTGCATATTATAGGCAATGCTATGGCCCCACAGCATCAGCAAAAAGATGGTTCAAAACCCAGGGTTATTCTATAATTCTGTACAACGGATATCTAGGACACGGATACCTGTATCATGTACCTGTTCTAAATTTTATTGAACAGCAATGGAATAAATTTATCAAAAAGCTTGCTTCCCCATACTTCACCTCTAATGCAATTCTAGTCTTACAGAAAAAAGAAACAACTTGAAACACGAAAACCACTACATAACCATTATGGCAGGAGGGGTCGGATCCAGATTCTGGCCTGCCTCCACAGAAGAAAAACCTAAACAATTTTTAGACATACTAGGTGTAGGAAAATCATTGATAAGGTTGACTTATGAGCGCTTCGTAAAACTGGTTCCTGCAGAAAGAATCTTAGTCGTCACCAATGAAAAATACAAAACACTTACCCAAGAACATATACCAGAGTTGCCAGAAAAAAACATACTCTGCGAACCTTCTAGGAATAATACCGGACCATGTGTCGCTTACAGCGCTTTGCGTATACTATCAGAAAATCCTGATGCCGTATTTGTAACTGCTCCTTCAGACCATGTCATTCTAAAAGAAGAAATTTTTCTTGAGAAAATAAGAAGTGCATTTGCATTTGCGGAAAGCGAAAACGCTATTGTCACGCTCGGCATCAAACCATCAAGACCAGATACAGGATATGGCTACATAGAAGTAAACGAATCCAACATTGCGAGTACGCACATCGAACCACTCAAGGTTAAATCATTCAAGGAAAAACCCTCACTCGATCTAGCTGAAGAATATCTTGCTGCTGGAAACTATTTCTGGAATGGAGGTATATTTATCTGGAAAGCGGCAGACTTGATTCAGTCGTTTAAATTAAATGCCCCAGATATAATTAAAATCTTGTCTCAGGATGTTCATTGTTTTAACACAGATCAAGAACAATCTTATATAAATCGAGTATATCCAGATACTCCCAAGATTTCAGTTGATTATGCCATCCTCGAAAAGGCTGAAAATGTATACACCATTCCTGCCGACATCGGATGGTCTGATTTAGGTACATGGAACAGTCTTCATGCATACTTAGATAAAGATGCAGCTGGTACCGTAAACCTAGGTGACAACACATTTCTAATAGACACTGATCAATCGATCATTAAGAGTAGTGATGACAAAATTGTAGTTATAAAAGGACTCAAAGATTACATAGTCATCGACGAAGAAAATGCCTTGCTAATCTATCCAAAATCAGAAGAGCAAGAAATCAAAAATATTGTCAAAAACATTAATGGCTAATTCTAATCGTTTAGAAAAAACTTACTTATATAAAAAATTAATCTACTAAAAACATCTATCCATGAAAACTAGAAGGACATTTCTCAAGCAGTCAGCACAATTATCTCTTAGTGCTTTGTTTTTTAGTCACTTGATTGCATGTAAATCTGGAGACAAGAAAATGGAAGAAACAATAAAAGAAGAGATTAAGAAAAAACTGGCACTAAATCCAGACGCTACTTACATGATGGATTATATCAGCGGTGATGTGGGATTCTTCTCTGAACGCGGAGGAACCATCGGATGGATAGCTAATAAAGAAGGAGTTGTTGTTGTAGACACACAGTTTCCAGATCAGTCTAAGAACCTTATAACTGAACTACAGAAAATCAATGATACCAAAATCGACCTTGTCATAAACACCCATCATCATGGTGATCATTCTGCCGGTAATTCTGCTTATACTGGAATCACTGACAGAATACTAGCTCATGAAAACAGCAAGGCCAACCAAGAACGGGTTGCCACTGAGAGAAACCAAGAAGGCAGGGTACTTCCTGATGATACTTTCGCTGATAAGAGAACAGAAAAAATTGCTGGCGAAACCATAAGTCTACATTATTTCGGAGCCGGTCATACAGATGGTGATGCCATCATCCATTTCGAAAACAACAATGTAGTTCATATGGGAGACTTGATGTTTAATAGACGGTTTCCATATATAGATAAATCCGCTGGCGCAAATATTGAAAACTGGATCTCAATCTTAGATAAAACGAAAAGCACTTTTAATCCTGAAACTAAATTCATCTTTGGCCATTCTGATAATGGACACGATATCCTAGGAAACTTAGATGATATCTCAGCGTTCAAAAATTACTTAGAAAAGCTGCTTGTCTTCGGAAAAGAAAGCATATCCGCAGGAAAAGAACTACAAGAATTAAAAAAATCAGCAACAGAAATACCTGGAGCGCCAGAGTGGAAAGGAAAGGGTATTGAAAGAAGTTTAGATGCTGTGTATACAGAGTTGGCATCCTAGTTGTCATTTAATTAAATAATGAAATCAGAAAAAGACAAGAAAAATACCATAGCACTAGTTGCCAACACTTCATGGAGTGTTTATAATTTTCGTCTGGGTCTAATTAAAGCACTTCTGAAAGAGGGATATGAAGTCTGTGTTATTGCACCTAAAGATAGTTTTACGACTAAACTTGTTTCTGAAGGAATCGTCTTTCATGAAATATCAATAAATAATTATAGTACTAATCCGTTCTCAGAAATATCTATTCTCTGGTCATTCATTAAGCTATACAGAAAAATAAAGCCTGATTTTATTTTTCATTATACCATCAAGCCCAATATATATGGTTCAATCGCCTCATGGGTTAATAGAACTCCATCTATAATTGTAACAACAGGTTTAGGTCATCTTTTCCAATTCCGAAATTTACTTGTTAGGTGGACTACTTTGTTTTTCTACAGATTTGCAGCTTTTCTAGCTAAAGAAGTATGGTTTCTCAATGATAATGATCGAGATATATTTTTATACAAGAGAATTGTAGGAAAAGGAAAAACCAAAATACTGAAAAGTGAAGGCATAGACACAGAATGGTTTAAACCACAAAAAGAAAAGAAATTTTACATTGAGCGATTTTTGTTTGCAGGTCGACTCATCTGGGATAAAGGTGTAAAAGAATATGTCGAAGCAGCAAGGATAATAAAAGAGAAGTATCCTAAAGTAAAATTTGAAATACTTGGTTTTATAGATCAATCTAATCCTAGGTCTGTACCCTACTCCTATATAGAAAAATGGCAGAAAAAAAAGGTGATAAAATATCTAGGTGAAACGACTGATATAAGACCCTATATAGAAAAAGCCACCTGCTTAGTATTTCCCTCTTACTATAGAGAAGGTGTGTCGCGAGTTCTTATGGAGGCTGCATCAATGGAGACCCCTATTATAACCACAGATAATGTAGGCTGTAGAGAAATAGTTGACCACGATAGAACTGGCATTATTGTAGAACCTGGCAATATACCTTCATTGGTTTCTGCATTAGAGAACATAATAAACCTAGATGCAGATGATAAGGTTATAATGGGTAAACTAGCTAGAAAGAAAATGATCAAGCAATTCACCATAGAAAAAATTACTGCTGAATATCTAACAACCCTTGACAGATACGTGAAAAATAAATCAAGAGCTAAAGAGACTGTTAAATAAATTGTGAATAACGCCGTCAATTTAAAATCACAAGTGGATCTGATAAGTCCACTTTTTTATTTATTGGCCTACACTATAACAAGTATTGTTCTATCTGGGGTATACTTCTCTATACAGTCCTACCCTACACTAAATTCTATATGGGGAACATTTTTAAATCTACTTGTATTTAATAGTGTCGGCATACTGGGATGGTACATAACTAAAAAGCAAAACAATAAGCTGCTATTCTCCGTAATCTCATCAAGTATTTTAACTTTTTTGACTTTTACATCAACTATAAACATCGGAGCTAAGGTTAGTTGGGGACAATTTCTAAACACTACACTTTTTTATGAAATTTTAATTAATCTAGAAGATTTCATTCCACAGACACGATCATTATTCTATCTATTTATATTCACTGTTGTCGTTTATAGTCTACTAGTTGGTTATTACTTCTATAGAATATTTTCAAAACGAAGTGCTAGTAAATTAATTTTACTATTATATGTTGCAAGTATATTCTGCCTGATCCCTGTTTCAATAATACCTAGAGCTTATATTGCTTTAAAGAATCATATATTTCAAAACGACCACCAAGCAACATTCTGGATCAATAGCTTTACAGGAGGAAGTAAATCCAATGAAAATAAAATATCAAAGTCTAATATAACCGAGTATGATTCAAAGTTTGCAAATCAAAGGATAAAGCCAAGAGTAAATAAAAACATAGTACTTATACTTGTGGATGCCCTACGTGCTGATAAGATAGGAGAAAAAAGAGATGGTATTTCCCTTACTCCATTTATTGATTCACTTATTCTACACGATAATCTTGTTGAAGTAGATAAGGTTTACTCAACATGTGGCAATTCAGAATGTGGGATTCTTTCTACACTTGCTAGTAAACGATTCGAAGACATAGGATACTTCAACTATCTTATTCAAGATCATCTTAAAAAAGCTGGTTATAAAAACCATATGATTCTGTCAGGCATGCACAGTAGTTGGTACAACATAGGGAAACAATACATGTCTAATGTCGATGTCTACTACGAAGGCAAGGATTCTGATCAATTCAAAATCAACGATGACAGAATGATTAATGAGTTTCTAGAAAAGATAATACCTGACCTTTCTGCTAAAAACTTTTTCTACTTGCACTTAATGAGTACGCATTTTTTCGGGTTAAAAGACCCTAACAATGAAATATTTAAACCAAAGAACGGCAATCTCTTTACAACCTATGAAGAAAGGAAAATAGCATATATCAACAATTATGACAATGGAGTAATTAACGCTGATCATATCATTAAAAAAGCTTATCAACAATTCGAAAAGGCGGGACAACTAGATAATACGATCTTTATCATCAGTGCTGACCATGGAGAACTACTAGGAGAAAACAATAAATTAGGCCATACGAATTCTCTTCATGAAAAAGAATTACACATACCTCTTCTCATATACGGAATGGATTCTACGATACAGGTTAACAGAGGTGAACTTCACAGTAGTCAGACAGATATAGCTCCTACAATCTGCGACATACTGGGCTTGCCGATTCCACGGTTTTGGCAAGGAACGTCCATTCTAAAGAAAACCTCAAGCTATACCAGTTATCATAAAGAAGGAAAATATATAAAAGAGATTGTTTCTGATTCGACAGGAAAGACAGATATTATTGAGTACCTACAAAATAAAGAATAATCAAATTTAAACGATACCCTATTAAGTCCATAACAATTTCGGAAAGATATAACACAAAACTATTAGTTGGTCTTATCCTTATAGGGATAATTATAAGGTTATCAACTTGTTTTGTAATTGATATTCCTAGAATTCCTGATTCAATAGCTTACCTAAAAGAAGGTAAATTTATTTTCGCTAATGGCTTCATGCAATCGTTTAAAATGATGCCTCTCTACCCTATTGTAGCTTATCTAAATAATATTTTAGGAAATATATTTATTCTTGACATTCTACTATCCTCTTTAACCATTCCTGTAGTTTTCTTCATTACTAAGCAGGTTTTCTCCGTTTCAGAAGCTAGGCTTGCTGCCGCAGTTTACGCATTATATCCTTTTTCAATATTCTATTCTATATCAGGCACAACTGAGACTTGTTATATCTTTCTTCTTCTTTTCGGCATTCTTTTTTTATATAAGGATAAAATTTTTCTTGCTAGTATATTACTTGTTTTAAGTGTTCTAGTAAGACCAACTA
>CALIQO010000361.1 GCA_938044055.1 uncultured Saprospiraceae bacterium | reverse complement strand
TAGGAATATTGAAAAATCTAGCGCTATGGTCTTTTTCTTTCCTCTCACAGCAAACATAGAAAGTGCGACTCTTATAAGAAATTGACCTGCCATCAATAAGAAAATCCATAGAGAAGATTTATTGATCAATCCCGAACTATAATTACCTGTCAAGATTGTCTTTATGTCTCTAGTCAATCCACAAGCTTTACAGGGTGATCCTATCTCATTAAATGGGCAAGCAATTACTCCAGAATCTGTTCCTAAAAACAACAGCGTAAAGAGTAAAAGCAATCCTATAGCTGAAAAAAAATTAAACCGTATATAAGCATCAGGATCAGTCCACGGCTGCCTCAAGCTCATCCATTTTCTTCTTAAATTCAGCATCGTCATTACAACCCATCTCTTCTGCTTTCTGATTGATGAAAATTAATTTCCGCGTCGTTTTAAGTACTCTACTGATGTCTCCGAGTCCAGCATCGTCCCCTTTAGCTTCTATAGATTTCATTTCACTAAGTTCTTTCTCCATGTCAGCTAGAATATCGTCACATGATTCATATACGATATTCTCAAAGTCTTCCATATCCGCTATATCAGATACTCCTTTAGCTAATAATACGCCCCAGGCTAAACCTATTACCAAGGCCAGGCCAGAAGCTATCATTCCTATCAATCCTATAGTGGTAGGAGCATCTGCATCCTTTGCCTTTTTATATCCTATAATAGATAAGACCAATCCTGCAATGGCAAGTACTATACCTAGTATCATGGTACAAGGAATAATACATAGTACTATTCCTATAATTCCTAATATCATTCCGATGATGGAAAGTGTGTTCGTTTGTTGGCTCATAGCTGTGTTTTTCTATTGATGTAGAGACTAAATATAATAAAGAAAATTTATAGCATCGACTCTTTTACATCTGTGTATGCAGTTCCCAGTAGTTCTGCCCTTCTATTTCTTCTAGTATAGATATATAATTGAAATACCTCAATTCGGATATTTCTCCAGATTGAATACTGTTTTTAACTTCACATCCAGGTTCATTTCGGTGGGTACAATCTCCGAATTTACAATCCTCCGAGGCTTTAAAAAACTCTCTGAAGTTATGCGCAACATCCATCACTTCAAGATGGTTGAAGCCCAGTGTTTTAATTCCGGGCGTATCAATAATATTTCCGCCAAAACTCAAGCCATACATCTCTGCAAATGTAGTGGTGTGCTGTCCCTTGCCTGAATAATCTGAGATTTCCTTGGTACGTATATCCAATCTATCATCTATGGCATTAACTAGGGTGGATTTTCCTACTCCTGATTGTCCACTTACAAGGGTACAATTGTCCTTTAGTGCATCTTTTAATCCCTGTATTCCCTCACCATTTATTCCAGAGACTAGATGTACCTGATAGCCGATCTTTTCATAGATGTACTTCAAGTTGTGGTATACATTGAGGTCTCCTTCATTATACAGATCATACTTATTGAATACTATGTGGACAGGAATATTATACGGTTCCGTCATCAGAAGAAAGCGATCTATGAATCCTTGCTTAAGCATAGGCTGAACTATGGTTACAACAACCATGGCTTGATCTATGTTGCTTGCGATGAGATGCAGGAAATGTTTTTTTCTAGGGGATTGTCTCAGCACATAGTTTCTTCTAGGTAAGATATCCTTAATCATTCCCGTAGAGTCATCTTCCATCACAACCGTAACTTCATCTCCTACAGCAACAGGGTTGGTTAATTTCAGTCCTTTAATCTTTAATTTTCCACGGATACGACAGGAAACTTTCTTACCTGAATTCAACTCCACTTCGTACCAGCTTCCCGTGGACTTGGTTACCATCCCTAGAACTTCACTCATACTTCTTGCGGGATAGATGTATTCATACTATGGACAGCCTCTGCCATCTCTGCAATCAGAGAAGGGTCTTTCTCGATGGCGTTACCGACGACTATGGCATCTGCTCCTGCCTGGACGTTCTGTAGGGCCTTCTCTGGAGTCGTTATTCCTCCGCCGACAACAAGAGGAATGTTGATTCCAGAACTTACGGTTTCTATCATCTGCGTAGAGATAGGTTTTAATGCACCAGAACCCGCATCCATGTATATCAATTTTAAGCCCAGTAATTCTCCTGCAACTGCAGTGCACAATGCAATGTCTTCCTTGCCAGCAGGAATGGGTCGCGTATTGCTCATATAGGTAACCGTTGTATCGATGCCTCCTTCAATCAACATATAGCCTGTAGGAATAACTTCCAGCGGGCTCATCTTTAAAAAAGGAGCCGCTATAACATGATTGCCAATTAACAAATCTGGATTTCTTCCTGAAATCAGAGATAGAAACAATATTCCATCTGCTTTATAACTCAGCTGGGCTGAATTTCCTGGAAATAATATGGTAGGAATTTTACATTGTTTCTTAATGTCTACAAGAACCTTATCCAGCATATCATTAACGATAAGGCTACCACCTATAAAGAAGTAATCTACGCCGGCATCTACTCCCGCTTGGATGACCTGGTCTAGTTTTCCTAGACGCCACTTATC
>CALIQO010000360.1 GCA_938044055.1 uncultured Saprospiraceae bacterium | reverse complement strand
AGTAAAACCATTTCTAGTTGCTAGGTTGACCGCATCTATGGTTTCTGTAAGTGAGCCTATCTGATTCACTTTAATCAATATAGAGTTAGCAGATCCTTCATCTATACCGCGTTGCAATCTTTCAGTATTGGTAACGAATAGATCATCTCCCACAAGTTGCACTCTATCTCCGATAGCTGCTGTCAAGTTGTTCCACGCATTCCAATCGTCTTCATGTAGGCCATCTTCGATAGATAATATAGGATACTTATTGATCCATTCTGTCCAGTATCCTACCATTTCATCAGAAGCAATCTTTCTTCCATCAGATTTATGAAAATGATATACTTTTTCTTCTTCATTGTAAAACTCAGAAGCTGCCGCATCCATGGCTATCATAATTTCTTCCCCAGGTTTATATCCTGCTTTTTCAATTGCTTTAATTACTATCTCTATGGCTTCCTCATTGGATTTAATATTCGGTGCGAAGCCTCCTTCATCGCCTACATTGGTCGAGTAGCCATTGCTTTTTAATACATTCTTTAAGTGATGGAAGGTTTCAACTCCCATACGCAGGCCTTCTGAGAAAGTATGTGCCCCTACAGGCATGATCATAAACTCTTGGAAATCTATGCTATTATCGGCATGAGAACCTCCATTCAGAATATTCATCATTGGAACCGGCATCACATGCGCATTAACACCTCCGATATATCTATAAAGGGATTGTCCCGATTCTTCAGCTGCTGCTTTTGCAATAGCCATAGATACACCTAGTATAGCATTGGCTCCCAAGTTTCCTTTATTCTTGGTATTGTCCAATTCCATCATCAATTCATCTACATCTCTCTGCTCAAAGACATCTTCTCCGATTAATATTTCAGAGATTTTATCATTAACATTAGCGCAAGCCTTAAGGACTCCTTTTCCGAGAAATCTATCCTTGTCTCCATCCCTTAATTCAACGGCTTCATACTTACCTGTAGATGCTCCTGAAGGTACAGCAGCCCTACCTAGGCAACCATTTTCTGTTAATACTTCTACTTCTACTGTAGGATTTCCTCTAGAGTCAAGGATCTCTCGTGCACGGATGTCAATAATTGTACTCATAATTTTTCTATTTTCTTGATTTTACTAATTCTACAAATTGATCAAACAAGTATCTAGAATCATGTGGTCCGGGTGAAGACTCAGGGTGATATTGTACAGAGAATGCTGATTTTCCCTTCAATTTTATTCCTTCGATGGTATCATCGTTAAGATTAACATGTGTTATCTCTACAGAATCTAGATTCTCATTTATGGCATCTGGGCTTACACCGAATCCATGATTCTGACTTGTAATTTCGCACTTTCCTGTTTCTAGATTTTTAACTGGATGATTAATTCCTCTATGTCCGTGGTGCATCTTATAAGTAGGAATATCAGCTGCTAATGCTAGCAACTGATGTCCAAGACATATGCCGAACAATGGTTGATCAGCATCTAGAATCTGCTTAATTGTTGATACCGCATATCCCATCGAGGATGGATCGCCAGGCCCATTAGATAGAAAGTATCCGTCAGGGCTAAATGATTTTAATTCATCGTATGATGTCTTAGCAGGAAAAACTTTTAAGTAACATCCTCTATCTGCGAAACACTGTAAGATGTTTCTTTTGGTTCCGAAATCTAGAACCGCAATTCTTAGTTCTGCGCTTTCTTCTCCCATGAAGTAAGGCTCATCTGTCGAGACAACACTTGCAAGTTCTAACCCGTCCATAGGTGGGACTTGACTCAATTGTTTTTTAAGAACGTCTATGTCTAATTCTTCAGAAGAAATGATGCAATTCATTGCACCTTTATCTCTTATTCTTCTTACAACCTCCCTAGTATCTATATCATAAATACATACTATACTTTCATCTTCGAAGTAGGATTGAATATCTTGGTCTGCTAGTGGTCTAGAGAATTTATTAGTGAAATTCTTACACACCAATCCAGCGATTTGGATTTTTTTAGATTCTGTATCAGACTCTTTAATCCCGTAATTTCCGATATGGGCATTGGTTGCAACCAATACTTGACCATAATAAGATGGATCGGTAAAAACTTCTTGGTATCCGGTCATACCAGTATTGAAGCATATTTCACCAGTTGTGGTTCCGATTTTTCCGGCAGATTTTCCTTCTAGATAGAACCCATCTTCTAGTAGTAAGATGGCTTTTGACTGCGATTGGGTAGATTCCATAGCGTTGCTCAGATAAGATTTCGCTGCAAATATAGAAACATTACTAAAAGAATATAGCGAACTGTAGTATTATCAATACAGTAATTTTCAACACATTAAATTGTAGGAAAAAATTTAATATAAAATGAGTCACAGTGAATTATACATATCCACTCACTTATCTATGGAAATAAAAAAAAGCGGTAGAAAATGTTCTTACCGCTTTTAAATATCTTATCTGTTATTAAACTATTCTTCTTCACTAGAAGGTGCTGCTGCAGCCGCTTTCTTTCCACCTCTTCTTCTTCTCCTGCCTCCAGCTGGTTTAGCTTTCTTGTTAGCTAACATAACCTCATTAAAGTCTACTAGCTCAATCATAGCAGTTTCTGCGCTATCTCCTTTTCTAAATCCTGTCTTGATAATTCTTGTATATCCTCCAGGTCTAGTAGCCACTTTTTCAGCGATCGGGCCAAAAAGTTCTTTGATGGCATCTTTACTTTGAAGATATCCAAATACAATTCTTCTTGAGTGATTTGTATTGCTCTTAGCCTTAGTCACAAGAGGTTCAATGTGCTTTCTCAGAGCTTTTGCTTTCGCAAGTGTTGTGTTGATTCTTTTATGTTCAATCAACGAATTTGAAAGGTTCATTAACAAAGCACGTCTGTGTCCTTTCTGTCTACCGAGATGGTTGAATTTTTTACCGTGTCTCATTTTAAGTTAATTTGAGTATCACTGCTTTTCCCCATTTAAAAATTAATTTTTGAACCGACCTGTTAGAATAGGGAATGCGGTTAATACAGTATTTAAAATTGGATCCTACCCTTCCATTTAACTAAGGGTGAGTCGATGCGATCCATGTACAAATTTTACTCTTCGTCTAATTTATATTTAGACA
>CALIQO010000359.1 GCA_938044055.1 uncultured Saprospiraceae bacterium | reverse complement strand
GACAACGATGTACATTCTAGTCTGTCTTTACATCGGTTGGTATTTTAAGAAGAAAGCTGCGTCGGGTTTAGAAGGGTATTACTTAGCTAAACGGTCTATCCCTGGGTGGGTCATTTCACTTGCTTTTTTTTCTACTTCTGCAAGCACCAATACGTACATAGGTCAAGCGGGAAAGTCATTTGCCTATGGTTTATCCTGGGCATGGATGGGATTAATATGGACGGTTTTCTGCATCATATCTTGGCAGTTGTTAGGGCCTAGGATGCGTGTACAGTCTGCCATTTTAAATTCACTTACCATACCTGATTATTTTCACCTTAGGTATAAAAGCAAGATTGCGAGGGGATTAAGGGTATTGTCAGCAGCGATCATATTATTCGCCACGCTGTGGTATATGGTAGGTATTGCTAAGGGTTGTGGTCATGTGCTTACTTCGGTGTTAGACATTCCTTATGCATATGGTGCTGGTGCGATAATATTCATTACATGTGTCTATACCATATGGGGAGGCATGTATAGTGTGTTATGGACCGATGCGATTCAAGGTATATTGATGTTTGGCGTAGCTATTTTGATGGTCACGATTCCTTTTATATATCTGGGCGGCGTAGATGAAGTCATGAATAGGATAACTGAAACAAATCATCTAGGTCTTGATGGCACGCCGATTAAGGGTGGATTAGTTGCTTTCGGAGAACTTACTTCGTTTCTATATATACTAGGCATAGGAATGGCTGTAGGTATGAAGCAGATTTCTGAGCCTAAAAACCTTATAAGATTTTATTCCATTGACAATAAGAAGAGTATGAAATTCGCCATGACATGGACGCCGATTTTCTTAGGTGTTTCTTTGGTCTGTGTCATGGGGCTAGGGGCATTGGTTCACAGTATGGCAACTGTCGAGGAAGCCAATTATCTTATAAATAATACGGATGAGGTTGTAGGCTTTATGTTGGACAAATTTGACAATAAGTGGGTAAGTGGCATCTGTGTTTCTGGATTGTTTGCAGCTGGGATGTCATCACTTGCTTCTGTTATTATAGTTGTCGGCACAGCCTTGGTTAAAGATATATGGCATGTAGCAAGACCTATGGGAGAAAAACAGATGATTGCTAGAACGAAGTATGCCATGCTGGTTTATTGCATATTGGTTTTTATACTCACATTATATCCGATGGCAGGAATAGTAGAGTTAACAGCATTTGCGGGAGCGGTATTCGCGGCAAGTTTTTTTCCAGCCATTTTCGGAGGATTGTATCTAAAGTGGGGAACCGACTTAGGAGCCTTGTGTTCTATGCTTGTCGGTGTCTTGTCTTGTATAGTCTGGCGGATGTTTTTTAGATTCAACGTAGATGGCTTTTCTGACATTCATGAGATATATCCATCATTTATATTGTCGATGATTACTTATATGGCTGTAAGTAGATTGACTAAAAACAGACTTCCTGATCAAGCACACTTGAAGCAGATATTTTCGTAACCTATTAGAAGAAAGTGTCTGGGATAAACGAGGCGTTTAATTGCTAGTGGGTCGGAATGAAAATGTAGTCGTACTTTTTTTTTCATCTTCTATGCCTGAGATAACCCGCTCGTATCCTTGAGGATTCCATGTATAAATGAGGGTATCTGGATTCGCATAATCTTTATTGGTGAAAGTAATAGAAGTGTGACCCCAGGATTCAGCTTTATATATTTTAGCGTTTCCATTATTAATAATAGACGTTAAGATCAAGGCTTCTCCTTTTCTTTCTATATAGGTAGTCGCTCGGTAAGTTACTGCTCCATCTTGGATAAGTTTCTGGTCTTGGGTAAGGACATTGTTTTCTGATGTCCAAGTTTCTGAAAGAGTCCCGCCCCATGCATCGCTTTCCCACGAACCTATGAGCATTTCTGATAAAACAGTCAGTGTTTTTTCTAATGTTAGCTTGGTCTCGAATCTAGTTTCTAAATATTTTTGATTCCATTTTCCATCGGAATAGCTTCCTACGGTATACTGATAGGTGTCATCATCGACATACTTCCAGTAGTCGGTAACGATAGAACTTCCATATTTATAGGTATAAATAATGTCCCGGCCAGAGCTTGTAACTTCCCCTTGAGTAACCCCACCGAATACGTCAAATTCCCAGAATTCGATTTTACCTGATTCTGGATTTACCTTGCGGATCCCATGGTTTCGATTGCCATATTGAGTCTGCGATTGATCTATGAATCCCTTAGATTTGGCTACAACGATACTCCCTTCTAGGGCATAATTGAATTCGATTTCTTGTTTAAAAGAAGATCCATCGCCCCATATTCCTTCAGCATACCAGACTTTGTCCATAAGCGGAGAGAAGAGACTCAGGTCTTGGGCATTGATCTGAAAACTCATCATTCCTACTATTAGGATAAGTACATTTTTCATAACCATGTCGAATTAATTAAGTGTAAAAATAAGTGTTTTACAGGATGTTGGACTCCTTCAGAAAATAAAAATGAAGGTTTTGTTTTTCGAAGAGACAAAATTGTTTAACTTAGTAAGTGAGTACTCACTTTTATGACTGATAAAAAACAACGCATTCTTGATTCTGCCTTAAAGCTATTTGCCCAGGAGGGCTATTCTGCGGTATCTACAAATCGCATTGCTCAGGATGCAAGTGTTTCTGAAGGGTTGATATTTAAGCATTTCGATAATAAAGAAGGATTGCTTCTAGCATTAAAAGAAAAAGCAGAGTTAAGAATCCATGAAATATATGCTTACCTGTCTGAAAAGAAAAATCCTATCCACGTTATAGAATCCTTTATAGATATACCCTTCACCATAGATCCATCAGAATACGACTTCTGGCGATTGCAGTTTATGCTCAAGTGGGACAACAGGTATTACATGCCTGACAAGATGGACAATATTAAAAATCTATTAACTGAATCTTTCCATGAGTTGAATTATGAATTTCCCAGGGAAGAAGCAGAAGCGCTAGACCATATGATTGAATCAATATCTATCGGTATACTCAGAGATGGTATGGATCGACATAAAAAGCAAAGAAATTTTCTCAAAAAGAAATATAAAATATCAATTGCCTCAATATGAAATATTCTAAAAGTACCATTCTTACCATGTTATGCATAGTGGGTATATTATCCATAGGGGTAGCAAGTATGAGTGGTTTCTCTACTTCGGATACATCAGAAACTACAGCATCTGATGATTCCAGCGATGATCCATTTAGTAAGGTGATGCAAGTGCTTACCCATAAGCGGTGTGTCAATTGTCATCCAGCGGGAGATGCTCCACGGCAAGGAGAGGACAGCCACATCCATTATTTCGATGTAGCAAGAGGAGAAGATGGGCATGGCTTAGAAGGGTATACGTGTAATACTTGTCATCAAGACGAAAACAACCATTACTCAGGTGTGCCTGGGGCTCCACACTGGGGACTAGCTCCGCGATCGATGGCCTGGGAAGGAAAGACCCCTGTAGAAATTGCAAGACAGATGATGGACCCGAAGCGGAATGGAGGAAGGTCGCATAAGGATATACTGGAACATTTAACAGAAGATGCGCTTGTTCTATGGGCATGGAATCCAGGCGTAGATGCAGAAGGAAATGCCAGAGAAATTCCACCAGTACCTAAAGAAGAGTACATAGTTGCTGTAAAGGAATGGATTGAAGGAGGAGCAATTATTCCAGCACAATAAATCAATTCAATAGCTAATAGAAACATTGATTATGAAAGTTACATTTACGATAAATGGTAAGCCTTCTTCAGTAGAAGTTTCCGACGGCAATTCTCCTTTGCTATGGGCCATAAGGGATGGATTGGATTTAAAGGGCACAAAGTTTGGCTGCGGCAAGGCGGCCTGTGGTGCCTGTACAATTCATATAGATGGCCATGCCATCAGGTCTTGTTCTTATCCTGTGAAAATGGCTGAAGGAAAAACGATAACAACCATCGAAGGACTGGCTGAAACGAATCATCCCGTGATTCAAGCATGGAAGGAGGAGATCGTTCCGCAATGTGGTTATTGCCAACCTGGATTTATGATGGCAACTGCGGCCATGCTAGAACAGAATCCCAATCCTACCGACGATGATATCGATCAGAATATCATCAATGTCTGTCGGTGTGGCACCTACTACCGAATCCGGAAAGCCATACATAAGGCTTCAGAGATTCAGTTGAAATCTTCCATAAATGAATCTCAATAATCCATTATGACACAGAAAAAAGAGGTAAAAAAGAAGGGAATTAAGAGAAGAAAATTCCTTAAGTATTCAGGCATCGGTGTAGGATTGATGGTAGGTGGCGCTTTTCTTACAAGACACGCATGGAGGAGGAAATTATACGCAACGAGCGAAAAGTTGATTCTTCCTTATCAAGGAAGTACCAAGCCAGATGTATGGATTCAAGTCAAGCCTGATAACCAAGTCATCTTACACAGTTCTAAAGTAGAGATGGGGCAAGGAACCTTTACTTCTCTGGCACAATTGGTGGCAGAAGAACTTGAAGTGCCGATGGCTATGTTGAAGGTAGTTCATGCTCAGACCGATACCGGGAATATTGATCAATTCAGCACTGGAGGTAGTATGTCTATTCCGAGCTTATGGAAGCCTTTACGTGAGATGGCAGCAACGACCCGTGAGATGCTTAAGAATAAGGCCGCAGAAAAAATGAATGTGGATGAATCTCTAGTAGTGATGGCAGATGGGAAAGCTTCTTCTGGAAACCAACACATGACTTATGGCGAAATTGTAGAAGGCGTAGAAGAATGGGATTTTCCAGATACACCTCCTCTTAAAAACAAGTCAGATTTCAGTGTAATTGGGAAGGAACATGCTAGAGTGGACTTACATGATAAAGTTGTTGGTAACCCGATTTTCGGAATAGATGCCCAGATGGAAAATATGTTATATGCTTCTGTAGTCAGGCCTCGTCTGGTGGACAGTGAGATGAAAAACTTTGATGTTTCGGAAGCGGAAAAGATGCCAGGCGTAGTACAGGTTGTACAGGAAAAAGATTTCATAGGTGTAATTGCTAATTCATATGTAGAAGCGAATAATGCGAGAATGAAAATCTCATTTGATTATGAGCCGAATCGCAACTGGAGTCTGGCGGATGTAGAAGAAATGATTACCGTAGGCAATGGAAACAAGACTGTTATCCAGAAAGAGGGGAGGGCAGTCGCTGATGTTGAAGAAGAAGGAGAAGTGATTGAATTGGAATTTAGAAGTCCGATAGGCGCTCATGCACAGATGGAGCCTAATGGTGCCGTTGCATCCTATAAGGATGATAAAGTTACCATAATAATGTCTACTCAGGTGGTTGCGCTTACGCAAAAATCGGTTGCCAAAGTCCTCGGCATAAAGGCGAAAAATGTTAATGTTATTCCTACTTATCTGGGTGGTGGATTCGGCAGAAGATTGCATACACCCAAT
>CALIQO010000358.1 GCA_938044055.1 uncultured Saprospiraceae bacterium | reverse complement strand
CTATTTTCTTCTCTCGGACCTATAGTCATGCATGGAGGCACTGAATTCATGCGCAGCAAGGGAGATGCTCCACTGAAGGAAGTTGTTAAAACGATGAGCAATGGTGTCACCATGTACTTCCATGGTAAGCGGGACACCTACAATCTTCGTACAGCTAATCAGTTTAAATGGGACAACATCGGTGCTCCTATTAATCCGGATGACAAGAATGATTATAAAGGCATGCTTGAGTTCTGGGCAGGCTTGATCGCTTTACGCAAAAGCGAAGCCGGAGAAGTATTCCGCATAGAAGGAAAACCAGATTCCAGTTATCATACTTTCTACACACCTGAAGACGAAAATGGACTGGCATATCTAGTCGGAGAAAGTGTATTCGTCGCTATTAATGTAGGTCAGAAGGAAGTTGTCTTCCAGGATGTATACCTCCCTGCTGGTACATGGAAACTTATCGGCGATAACAATCGCGTTGATCCAATCAAGGGAATTACAGGTCATGGTTATAGCGAACTACCAGGAGATAGAAAACATAGAATCGGTATTCCAGCGGTGGGACTTAAGATCTGGGTTAAGGAGCAAGAATAGAATCCGAAAAATGTAGTTTTCACGGTAGCACATTACTAACATTCACAACCTAAGTCCTTAAAAAACATGTGTACCTTGCTTATGAAAAAGTAAATTTACCAAGCTTAAAGGTTATAGAATTATATCGGAAAGATGATCAGGAGCTTTAGGAATATTAGCAGTCGTTTTTATATCTTGACCAAATTGACAAAATAAGTAGAACATGTTTTTACCATTTTTTGTAGGCACACAAACCATAATGGCTTTATACCATGTGGTCCTATATTTTCATGTAAAAGAGCGTTCCTATTTATTTTATGCTATCCACCTGTTAAGCAACGCTGGATATGCGATATTCTGTTGGATTAGAGTTGACGAAGACCTCCAAAGCTCATACCCTATAAGCAGCGACTATTTTTATCTTCTTGCCTTGTGTACCACACTAGGAATGATCGCCTACATGCACTTCCTCCGATCTTTTCTTAGTCTGAAGAAAAATTCACCATTCTGGGATAAGGTATTCAGGAATTATGGGCATCTAGGTTGGATTGTTGTTCTTATTGCTGGAGCCATATTTACGCTTCATCCTGAACCCGTTCAGCCCTTTCTAATAACAGCCGTTTTATATGTCTTGATCAGTACGTTGATAGGGCTCTTTTTCATTCCTTCCCTCTTCCGATTAAGAAAGAAAACGAATTATTACTTCATTTTTGGATTCTGCAGCCTCACTATTTTTGCGATTATTTCCGTCATTGCTAGGATTGGAGGCATGGAGTATTTTTTTATTTACATAGAGTTAGGAGTCCTTACTGAGGCCATCCTATTTTCAATAGGACTTACTTATCAGACACAACAAAGAGAAAAGAAGTCGCGCCAGACATTAGTGGAGCTTGAAATGTCAAAGAGTAGAAGAAATATTGCTCAATTACAAGTCCAAAGACAAGCTGAATTATCCGAACTTAGAAAAGATTTTTATACGAATTTAACGCATGAGTTTAGAACTCCATTGACTGTGATAAATGGTATGGCAGAAGAAATTGTAGATAAGGTGGAAAACCAATCGATTTCTGCAATGGGTGAAATGATAGGTCGCAACAGCCAGTCGCTGCTTCATATTGTAAATAAGATCCTAGATATAGAAATACATAACAATAGTACCAGAGAAGTAAGGTACGTGAAGAATGACTTAATATCTTATCTAAGATTTATTGTCGCCTCCTTCCAATCCATGGCAAACAGCAAAAACGTCGGACTGGAAATCCAGACCAGCATTGACCATCTAGAAATGGCATATGACGATTTCAGGATGCAACAAATTATGTACAACCTTATTTCAAATGCGATTAAATATTCGAATCCAGGAGGCAGAATAATTGTGCGTGTCGAGACGCTCAGCGACGATAACTTGGAAATTCAAGTAATCGACAATGGACCGGGTATTGATCAAGCCGAGCAAGAAAAAGTATTCGAAAAATATTACCAGATAAGCACGCATAAAAAGAAAGATATACCTAGTAGTGGTATAGGATTGCACTATACGAAGCAACTGGTGGAATTGCTAGGAGGAGAAATTCACTTACTTTCTGAAGTGGGTCGGGGCAGCACTTTCCAGTTGCGGTTTCCGATTTTAAATGAAATTCCAGCAAGTCCCATTCCTCAAGAATATGGACCTACACATAACCATCCAATTGAATTTTTAAATCAAGAATTAGAAGAAGGCAAGCCTCTTCTTCTAATTGCTGAAGACAATTATGACGTAGCCTCTTACCTTGCCTATATTCTTAAGGAAAGATATGAGCTGATGATAAGTTACAATGGGGCTGAAGCCATCCAGATGGCAAGAGACCATCTTCCAGATATTATTATATCTGATGTAATGATACCAGAAAAGAATGGTTATGAATTGTGTGAAGAATTAAAATCCCACCCGACCACTAGCCATATTCCTATTGTTCTGCTTACTGGAAAAATAGATTTCGATTCTAAAATGGAAGGAATCGAAAAAGGTGCAGATGTCTATCTGACAAAGCCCTTTAAGAAAGATGAACTTCTGATTAGATTGAAAAAGCTTTTTGAGTCCCGTGCAATCTTACAAGCTAAATATGCATCACCTCACTTCGGAGACAGGCAGATTAATAAAACAGAGGACAGTGAAGACTTATTTCTGGCATCAATCCAGCATTTAATTCTTGATAATATGGAAGATTCAAGTCTTCAGATTTCCGATTTTACTTCACAGTTAAAACTAAGCCATACACAACTGTATCGTAAAATCAAGGCACTTACTGACTTAACACCTACTCAGTTCATCAGACAAGTGAGGCTAGACAAGGCTATGGATTTCCTGAGTCATTCTGACCTTACTATATCTGAGATAGCATATAAGACTGGCTACTCTGACCCCAATTACTTCACGAGGATTTTCAAGAAACAATTCAACCAGACTCCTGGAGCGTTTAGAAACAATAAACCTAAGTCATCCTAGTATTAAATGAGGGATCTATAAATCCATTTAGGTGATTGTACTTCATCAGATTATTGATGTATGTATTATTACTTCTTGTCTATTCCTTGCTGAATAGTTGATGTCAACAAGACTGATCTCAGTTTTATTACACTACCCCATAACTCAATGACTAAAACTTATCTTTCCGCACTGCATGGAACTAACCTGTGGTGGCATGCTTAAGAAAAGGTCTTGCCCTTTTAATTTAAGTTCTACTCTATTACCCCCTCTTTCTTGTCTCCAAGCATCCACTTCAGTCTGATAAAAAACGGCGACCATATAGAATAAGAAATCTTCCTTAGGCTCAATTGTTGTCCGCACATAGGTAGGGCAGATTAAAGATTCCAGTTCTGTTATGCCATAACTTAA
>CALIQO010000357.1 GCA_938044055.1 uncultured Saprospiraceae bacterium | reverse complement strand
ATCATGAATCCTGCAGCTAGTAAAAAGGTGAATATTAGGTACTTCATTTTCATTAATATTTATGAGTTAATTTTTTTAGTGTTTAGCTTTTGCAAATGTATTTAATCTGTTCCATTTTTAAACAATAAAACGATCAATTGGTCATTTCTAGCACATAGATTGTCATATATAGGTTCTTTTAGGAAAGCAGAGGTAAATCGATAGAACGAAATAAAACACTAAAAAAATGCCGCTCTCCTTTATTTAAGTACCTTTGCACCCATTCTGAATAAAAATTACTCACAGATGTCATTCGATTCATTTGGCTTTTCTAAGGAAGTCTTGAAAGCCATAGAGGCACTTTCTTTTGTAGAACCTAGCCCTATTCAGGCTTCTGCTATTCCTACTTTATTAAACAATGAAGTAGACATGGTCGGCCTTGCCCAGACGGGTACTGGTAAAACAGCCGCTTTTGGCCTACCTCTTGTAGAAAAGCTAGATGCTTTCAGCCCTTACACAGAAGGCCTGATTATGGCGCCGACAAGAGAACTCGGTCAGCAGATCGCGGATCAGATTTCTAAGTTTTCTAAATTTAAGAAAGGAATTGATTCTCTAGCTGTATATGGAGGAACGTCTATCGTACCACAGATTAAAACCCTAAAGAAAAACCCTTCCATCGTCATTGCAACGCCAGGAAGATTGCTTGATCTTATCAAGCGAAAAGCCATCAACTTAAAACACATCAAGTATGTAATACTTGATGAAGCAGATGAGATGCTTAACATGGGTTTTAAAGAAGACATAGATAATATACTTGCATCTTGTCCCGATGAGAAGAAAGTATGGTTGTTTTCAGCTACCATGCCGAGGGAAATAGAACGATTGGTTGCAGACTATATGGAAAACCCAGAAAGGGTTCAGATAAAATCTGACGAAAAAGTAAACGTCAATATTACCCATCAATATGTGGAACTTCGGTCTAAAGACAAACTGGAAGCATTAAAAAGATTTATAGATATTGTTCCGGGTATGAGAGGTGTTGTGTTCTGTCGTACTAAGATGGATGCACAAGAACTAAGTGAGCGATTGCTCAAGCAGAAATACCAGGTAGATGCCATCCATGGAGACCTCTCTCAGAATCAGAGAGATAGAGTAATGGATCGTTTTCGATCTAAAGCCATCCAACTTCTAATTGCTACCGATGTAGCTGCGAGAGGAATTGATGTCAATGACCTTACCCATGTTTTTCATTATAGACTGCCAGACGATGTTCCTTATTATACACATAGATCGGGAAGAACAGCAAGAGCAGGTAAGAAAGGTGTATCGATTGCTTTCATCAATCACAAAGACTATTTCAAAATCCGCAAGATTGAGAAAACACTCAAGATAAAGTTTGAGCAAGTTACGCCTCCTAGTATGGCTGAGGTGATGGATTCTCGAGCAGAGAAGTGGGCAGAAGAAATATTAAGTGCACCAAGCAAAAGTAAATTGCCGGAACATATTATCGAGAAGGTGCAGATGTTGACTTCTAGTCTTTCTAAAGAGGAGCTTATAAGAAAAGTTCTTACTCAAGAGTTCTCTAACTGGAATTTAGATGGAAAGCCGCAAGAAGATTTCAGAAGATCGGACAGAGGTGATCGCGGAGATCGTGGTGGCCGAGGAGGAGGCAGAAGAAGATCCGGCAGAGATGGCAGAAAGAGTAAGAGAACTGGTAACTTCTTTAAAGATGGTAAGCGCGGAGGAAAGAAATACAAAGGAAAAAAGAAAGACAAAAAAGGTCGATTCTCGAGCTAGTTTTTTCTGACTTTACCACAGATGATGTACATAAGGAGCAATCACCTCTTCATATAGATTTTCAATTGATTTCATAGTCTCTGCTGATAGAGATGATATATCCATTGCTGATAGATTAGAGCTAAGTTGACTTAACTTAGATACACCCGGAATCACACACCCTACTTCTTGATGATCAAGAATCCACCTAAGTGCAAGTGGTGCTAGATTAGTCGCACTAGGAAGGATTTCTCTGAGTTTTTCTACCGCAGCTAAGCCTATCTCGTAGGGTATTCCTGAGAAGGTTTCCCCTTTATCGAACAATTCCCCATTGCGGTTAGCGTGTCGATGATCGTGATCGGAAAAAACGGTATCCAAGGTATAGTTTCCAGTGAGTAACCCACTGGCTAGAGGGACCCTGACAATAACACCGATGTCTTTCTTCTGTGCTTCCTTAAAAAACAATTGTGATGGACGCTGACGGAACATATTGTATATAATCTGCACAGTGCTTACCTCATCGAATTCTATCCCTTTTAAAGCCTCTTCTACTTTTTCAACACTTATTCCTAAGTGTCCGATTTTTCCTTCTTGCTTCATCTTCTCGAATTCTCCGAATATCTCTGGACGATAGTATACTTCAGTAGGCGGACAATGAAGTTGTATAAGGTCTAGATATTCCATACCAGTATTTCGCAGGCTACTCTCTACGTATGCGCGTAATCTGGCAGGTGTATATTCTGAAGATACGTGTGGATTGATCTGTCTGCCACATTTAGTGGCCAGGTATACTTTATGTCCGGACTTTCTGATCGCCCGACCTACAGCTGATTCACTTAATCCATTCTCATATACATCAGCCGTATCAATAAAATTTATTCCTGAATCTATGGCAGCACTGAGTATTTTATCGGCCAGATTATCATCGAACCCCGATCCCCACTTTCCTCCGACTTGCCATGTGCCTAAGGATACTTCTGATACTTGCCAGTCTGTTTTACCTAATTTTCTATACTTCATTTCTTCTTTTCTATAAGTCCTAAAGATAGACAAGAATTGGATTTCTATTTCTATTTCTATTGTAAGAGACAGCCTTTAATTCCATTAACAACCAGTTAACAAGATTACACATATGTAATATCCGGTGATGATGCATCTATATAGCAGTGAATCAATAATTTAATATTAAGTCACTTCGAAAATAAAAGACCATGAAAAAAATCGCAAATATTATTTTTCTTCTATTGATCTTAAGCTCTTGTCACGATCAATCCGCTGTGCAATCCGAAATGACAATGAGTGCACCAGAAGCCCTAGAATTTATGGAAGATGATTATGCAGAGATGGGCCTCCAAGAAGAAAAGGAATCCAAGGCATTCACTACTGATCAGGATTCGGAGGAAAGTGAAAGAAAAATCGTGTATACAACCAGCACACGGTTTCAAGTAGAAAATCTCAAGAATGCCCATTCCTTATTGAATCAATCGGTAGAAGCACAATCAGGGTATATATCTAGGATGGATGAATCCAACCACAATTATGAATACGTAAAAAGATACACCATCCGCATACCTCAGAAGAATTATCAGTCCTTCCTGACACAGACAGAATCTCTATCCTTGTTTACTGATTTTCAGCGCATGCAGGCTCAAGATGTTACAGAAGAATTTATAGATATAGAAAAGAGGCTCGCCTCTAAAAGATTACTCCGAGATAGATATGAAGAGATATTAAGGACAAAGGCTGAAAGCCTCAAGGAATTACTCGAAGCAGAAAGAGCAATCTTACAGATACAAGAAGAAATAGAAGCGAAGGAAGGTAGACTCCATTATCTTAAGAACCAAGTTTCAATGGCCACTATAGAGGTGGAGATGTATGAGAAAATAGACTATGTCGAGACACCCGCTTCCTACGAGACACCCTTTTTAACTAAAGTAAAAACAAGTCTTTCTAAAGGATGGGAAGTAGTGCAAGGGGTATGCCTTATCGTTCTTTCTTTATGGCCATTTATAATAATTGCTCTAGGGATTTACTTGCTGAGAAAAAGGTTGTTTCCACTTAAGTGGAATGTAAGCTGAAAAATAAAAAGGGAGAATTTCAATTAAGAAATCCTCCCTCCAGGTGGTTACCCTGCACTTTTACTAAATGCCTTCATTAAGAAACTGGATTGCCTATAATTGTATTTTAAACCCAATCAATTTTTTTCAAGAACATTTACTTGAATTTCATTCATTGCTTCAGCATCATCGATCTTACCATTGTGGTAATCGGTGATGACGGACTTAGGAATTGAAAGTTCAATTTCCTTAGGCATCTGACAGCCATCGCATTCCGTGAGATTAATAACGAAATTGATAGATTCATTTTCTTTAATGGATTTTAGTACATGTCCATATTCTATAATGTTTTCTTTTATACTCTTTAAGAAAGGCTCATACATATCTTCTACGATTGTATTTCTCTCTTCTTTAGAATCTACCCACTTATCTAAGGTTGGTAGATTGTAACCATCGTCTGCTTGCATAGAAGAAACAACCTTGATGTAATACGTTACTCCCATGCTTTGTGTTCTGTCATACCATGGTTCCGAA
Source organism: uncultured Saprospiraceae bacterium (assembly GCA_938044055.1). Lineage (GTDB taxonomy): Bacteria > Bacteroidota > Bacteroidia > Chitinophagales > Saprospiraceae > JABDLO01. The sequence continues at coordinate 365 of CALIQO010000357.1, read as the reverse complement.
GTCATGTAATAAGTTTCAGAAAGATCTGAAGAATATAGACTTCCTATCATAGAAGAGAATACTTCTAGGGTAGGTTCTTTTTTAGTTTCATGGTCTGACTCACTGATGACTAATCTAGATTCAAACTCTTCCGTATCTATGGATTCTGCAGCATAGGCATCTATATCTGATTTACTAGCTTCTACACTTATAGATTGTACCCTTTTGCTTTGTTGATTATCCCTTACCCATACAATGACTCCACTAGGATTACGAGTAGTTTTAAGCAGAACTTTCTCATCATTCTTTAACTGTCTAATCAAGCTGGCGTAGTCTCTGAGGTATTCCTTGAAAGAAGTTATCAATGGGTTTTCTTTAGAAGAATC
>CALIQO010000356.1 GCA_938044055.1 uncultured Saprospiraceae bacterium | reverse complement strand
CTACTCTATTCCCATAATCTCGGAGCGAATAGTGCCTCAGATCAGGATACGGTTTAGTCATACCTCCAGGCACCTTGAATGGTATTCCGGATTGGTCTAGAGGGAAGTGCTCAACACTTATATTGATACACAAGGCAAGAGCTTTATCTCCAGGCCATAGGAATTGAGGTCTTTCATGTAACTGTTGCCATCTGTATGAATCGTGATCCATTCCATATGACCGATGAGGATAATTGAGATAATTATTATCTAAGCTCATGATCGGGGAGATAAATTGTTGTTTTTCAATATAATGTCGGCTTGAGCAGAATCGTAATAATGTTCTAGATAATAGGATGCAATTTCTCTTCCGGTAGCTATCCATACCTTATCGTGTCCAGTTACATACTCTAGCACCTCTTCATATATTTTCAACACTTGAGGTTGGCTGATCTGATAATTATGGGTAGGTATGCACATGACTGTACCGCTCTCCGCACCTTCAGCATATAACCTATCGAAGCAATCCTTGAGCTGCTGACCATATCGACGAGGGTCCATTTTATAGACAACGAAGGCTATGGTATCATTCATTTCTAATGAATATGGAATCGATACGAATTTCTTATTACTTCTGAGATGAATAGGTGTAGGCTGATCGTCATGAAATAAGTCGCAAGAATAAAAACCTGCATCATCGCCATATAACTCTGTTCCTACTTCTGCGAACAAGTCTAGTGTAAAATCAGAATGCGACAACGCAGGGGCTAAATATCCTGCACATTTCTGTCCCGTATGATTATGTATAGAATCAATTGCGTCCTTAATCATATCTCTTTCTTGAGATTCTGACATGCCATAGGTGTATCGAGTATTATATATACCGTGGCTGAAAAACTCCCATTCTCTTTCTTTACACTGTTCTATTATTTCTGGATGATGGTCACATAAGGCAGTCGACAGAGATATAGAACCTTTGATACCGTACTTAGTCAGCAAGTCCATCTGACGCTTATGCCCTACTCGATTGCCCCAGTCTCTAACTGAGTAACCAGGAAGGTGAGGATGAGGACCAGGCCATGGTGATCGATGAGGATTTCCAGGTGGATCTAATTCGTAAAATTCAATGTTAGGTGCTACCCAGAATGCCAGTTGTGCACCACCTGGCCATTCTATACGGGGCCTGTTTTCGTACGGCCAATAATCATAATATCCTGGATCTGACTTCATACCGATCCTTGATTATCTAACCAAGAAAACACATCTTGTACATGGAGGACATCTGTATATTTTAATGAGAGGTCTGTTAAGTTAGCATAATGATAACTCTCATGCTTGTCTGCCACGCATTCTTCTGGAATAATGGTGCGATAGCCTCTGGATAACGAGTCTACTCCTGTCGCCCGTATACATCCCGAGGTAGATCCTCCCGTAAGTATAAGGGTGTCAATCTGATGCCATACAAGCAGACTCTGCAGGGGTGTTTCAAAAAACGCTGAAGGCATTTTCTTGCAATAAACTACATCTTTATCACGATCAACATGGAGGCGCTCATCTATCATCGTACGATCTGAACCGAATCCTATATTCTGTAAGCTATCTGGTGTATCTGTTCTAGTACCCCAGATCCCAGCATCTTCTCCCGAATTCATGTATGCAACATGGGTCCATACTACTGGCCATTTTAGTTTTCTAAATCTTACCGCTAACTGATTAACGTAATCAAGTTGTTTAGGATCTGTTTCATATGCTGTTTTATAGAGGTCTGTGCGTGTATATGATTTCTGCAAGTCAATATTAATCAAGGCTGCTTTATTACCAAAACCAAATCTCTTTCTAGCTGGATTAGCCTTTACTTCTAAGTAAATTTCTTTGGCAGTTTTATCCGTGGTCTGCATATCAATAATGGGTTTAAGTTAAACTTACTCTAAAATGGTTAAGTTACTTAACTAAATGGACATGTCTATATAAATCCTTGTTTTTTCTCATCGAACCAACCCAGCGTTCAATGATTGATGACTTCTTCCATTATCCTATCCAAGTAAAGAGGAATCACATGATGCAATTCCTCTTCTATCTTATCTTACAATGGTAATCTTGCGAGTCTGTAGCTCCATGCTGCTATCCATGAATCTCATAAGGTACATACCAGGATGTAAGTTGGTCACATCTATGGTTGTGATACCGGTGTTAAAGACTTTCTTCTCAGTGATGTGTTTCTTACCACTTATGTCATAGATTTCCACTTTATAAATCTCCTCACCATATTCTGATAAATCAAGATGTACATAGGAAGTTGCAGGGTTAGGGTAAGTCACAATTCCTATCTGTCCTTTTGTTGCTGACTTATCTACAGATCTTGCAGCAAAATCTTCTGTTCTGAAACTGGAAGAACTTGTTCCAGTAACGATTACTGCATCGATATATACTTGGTCATTATTAGCACTAGCATCACACTGGAAGCGGAATTGAGTATTACTTGTTAAGTTATACGCTGTATTTGAAAGTGTAACTGAGGTCGTATAAACTTGTCCATTTTGGAAATCAGATCCACTGCTATATGTAGAAATTGTTTGCCATGAATTTCCATCATAAAACCTCAACCAGAAGTCTTCGTTGTTTTCCATACTACTGGCGCGGAATGAGAATTGGATTTCTACTTCATTGTATGAACTCAAGTCCAAGGTAGGAGAAGTCATTGCTGACTTAGTTCCAGAGTTGTCTCGTAACCTAATGGCTGCATTACCTTCAGGCGAATTATTGCTAGTCGTTCTAGCACAGTCAGACCCTCCATCAGCCCAGCCGT
>CALIQO010000355.1 GCA_938044055.1 uncultured Saprospiraceae bacterium | reverse complement strand
TAATCGATATAGGTGTTATCCACACTAAAAAATCTGACCATGACCTCTCGGAATCTTTTTTAGACAGGGCGCAAGAGATAATAGAAAGCCATCCTGATTCTAGTGGATTAAAATCTCTTTACTTCGGTTATGGTATATTGTATCACAACACTGGACAGTGGGAGAAAGCACTAAGCTATAATGAGAAAGCCATTCTTCTTGTAGGTGATAATCATTCTGACTTATCTAATTTATACTACAATCGAGCCATCATATTTATTATCCAAGAAATGTATGAACCTGCTAAAGAGTATTTTCAGAAATCTCTAGAGTCAAGCCAGAAGGTCACTGAGTATTCTGGAGAGATGGGGGCCTTAAAGGGTCTTTCCTACATAGCTTCCGTGGTAGAAAAGGATTTTAATTCTGCAGAAAAATATAATGCTCGGGCACAAGAAATCTGTGACATCACTGGATCTATAGATGTATGTATGGACTATTATCTGACTGCTGCTATAGGGTACAAGGAGATAGGGATGCTAGATAAGGCTTATGAGTTTTATCATAAATCTCTTGATTATAGCAGAGCATTGAACTCTGATTATTCATTGCTCTCACTCCTGTCCAATTGTGCCTCCATAGATAGTAGAATGGGGAAGTATCAAGAGGCAGAAGAACATTTCGAAGAATTTCAAGAAAAATTTAGGGATTCTAGGTCATTTGAAATCGGAGAGATAGTCTATAAAAACTGGGCTGAGATGGAAGTTAAACGAGGCAATTCTGACCGAGCTATAGAACTGTTTAATATACATTCTGACTTACGGGATTCATTGCAAGAAAAAGATATAATTAATGCCATTACCGATGCCAATGAAAAGTATGAGGCGGCTGAAAAAGAAAAGGAACTAACTCAACAACAATTAAGTATTGAAAAGAAGCAACGTAAAATTTATAATCTTTCTCTGGGCATATTATTTTCCATCTTAGGAATGATTATGTTTTATGGGTTTTACCGCAATGCGAAGCAGAATGAATTAAAAGCACATCAAGAAATATCTATTAAAAATTTAAAGATCGAGACTATGGAGAAAGAAAAAAACATTCTGGCGCTTACATCGACATTGGATGGACAAGAATCTGAAAGAGCAAGGATAGCCCACGACTTACATGATGGCCTGGGTGGATTATTGTCTTCTGTAAAAGCACATTTTTCTAGAATTGAAGGAGAAATAAAACAATTAGAATCTATAAACTTATATGAGAAAGCACAATCTATGATGGACAATGCTTGTGATGAAGTAAGAAGAATCTCACATAACTTAATGCCTCCGCTATTGAGGAGCCAAGGACTACCTACGGCTATTGAAAATCTTATCCAGAATAAAGAAACGGGTATAGATATTCAATTTTTTTTAGACATTAGAAATATGGATAGCAGATTGTCTGAGACACAAGAGGTTTTTCTATATCGAATCACACAGGAATTGATTAATAATGCCATGAAGCATGCACAGGCAACACGTATTGAAATAAGTCTCTATGGACTTGATAATGAAATCCAACTCATGGTTGAAGACAATGGCAGCGGCTTTGATGTGTCTGAGGAGGGAAGTGGTCTGGGATTAAGCTCAGTAAGATCCCGCGTTGATTATCTACAAGGCGAATTGATCATAGAAAGTTCTGCCGATAGTGGCACCTGCATAACCATCCAATTACCCAGATAATAAAATATGGTACGAGTTTACTTATGTGACGATCATCAATTGATGCTAGATGGATTAGATCTCATTTTGGAAAGTCATCCAGAATTAATGGTCATAGGCAGAGGGTATAATGGTCAAGAACTGATTGATTGGTTACAGAGTAATGATGTCGATGTCGTTCTATTAGATATAAATATGCCTGTATTAGATGGGATTAAAACCAGTAAAATCTTAAGAGAACAATATCCCGACGTAAAGGTTGTTTTTCTATCTATGGTCAATCAATTAGAAATTGTATCCTCCATTCATACAACTGGTGCTAGGGGGTTTTTATTAAAAAATTCTGATCGAGATGAAGTAATTCAAGCGATACTCAAGGTAGATAAAGGGGGCAGTCATTTTTCTCCAGAAGTTCTACAAGGGATTAAGACCAAAGCTAAGCGCATACCCACACAGTACTTTCCTAAATTGACATCACGAGAGAAAGAAGTATTGAAGTTAATTATCAATGAATATACGAGTCCTGATATAGCCGAGAAACTCTTTATTTCAGTAGGGACGGTAGATACACATAGAAGAAACCTAATCAGTAAACTTGGGGTAAAAAATACAGCAGGTCTAGTGCGAATAGCCATAGAGTATCAATTGGTATAACCTTCGCTTTCTTTTAATATATTTTAGTTTGCAATTGAAACATTGAATAATGAACTAAGGGTTACTGAGAAGTAACTTTTTATACTGTAATTGTGTTGCATTAAGTGAGGAAATGATTGCTTAAGTAAAATTGTTGAAATGCTAAAACGTTTATCTTCTGTTCTGTTTACTTTATTAATTTTTGCTTCAGCTGTAGCCCAAGAGGTGGATGTACAATCTTTCCTGCAAGCTTATGTGGATGAGAATGCTATGATGGGAG
>CALIQO010000354.1 GCA_938044055.1 uncultured Saprospiraceae bacterium | reverse complement strand
AGGAGATATATTCCAGTAACTTTCATATGAGTTGGGGATGAATAGGCACATGGCCGTTTCAAGTGTAACTTTATGCTGTTGCAGATTTTCGCTGTCCGTCAGTGCAGTGAGAATCTCCAGGGAGTCGCTTTCGAAAAAGGGAGCAAGTTTTCCTGCAAGGTCATCCAGTGTCCTGGCATTATTGAAAGTTACTTTAATAGGATCTTGTCTCCCTCCTCGGAGCACACCTATCAATTCTCTGTTGCTCCAGCCGTTATTTACAGTATATTTTCCTCCTTTTACGCCTTCATCGTAATCCATCAATCCGGCTACGAAATCAAACGATTTTCTGCTGGAAATTATCTTATCTTCTTCCAGCATATCAAGAACATCTTCATACCCCATGTCCTTGGTTATGAAGATTTCTTTAGAATCTTCTTCTAGGTTTACGTTAGAACCATAAACGGAACTGACAAAGTAGTAGGCTACGGCTAATCCGACAAGCATAGCTCCTAGGAATGCCCAGAGTAATTTTTTATTCATGTTAATGGCTAGTATTGTTCTTTAGGTCCAGGGAAGTCCATGGATTTAACATCCTTTATGTAATGTTCTACAGCTCCCTTTATTTCGTCGAATAGTTCCATGTACCTTCTTAAAAACCGTGGATGAAAATCTTTCGTTATGCCTAGGAGGTCATGGCTTACAAGAACTTGCCCATCGGCTTTATTGCCCGCACCTATTCCGATGGTAGGAATTTTAAGGGATTCTGATACTTCTGCTGCTAGCTTGGCTGGTATCTTCTCTAGAACTATTCCGAAACATCCTAGCTCTTCTAACAACAAGGCATCTTCTTTTAATTTCTTGGCCTCTTCTTCTTCTTTGGCTCGCACGGTGTATGTTCCGAACTTGTATATACTCTGGGGCGTGAGACCTAGATGTCCCATAACAGGAACACCTGCGGATAATATCCTTATTATAGATTCTTGAATTTCAGAACCTCCTTCTAGTTTTACTGCATGAGCTCCAGACTCTTTCATGATTTTCACAGCAGAGTTTAGCGCCTTTGTTGAGTTTCCCTGGTACGAGCCAAATGGAAGATCCACAACAACTAAGGCACGTTTTACAGCCCTAATCACCGATTGAGCATGATAGATCATCTGATCTAGGGTAATCGGCAAGGTGGTCTCGTGACCTGCCATGACATTAGAAGCTGAATCTCCCACTAAGAGAACATCGATGCCCGCTGCATCGAATATTTTAGCCATACTGAAATCATAGGCAGTAAGCATTGAGATCTTTTCTCCTTGTGCTTTCATTCCATGTAAGGTATGCACTGTTATACGCTTTACTTCTTTCTTAGCTGTCGACATATCATCAGATTTACTGGCCACAATTTACACTTATTTCTGATTTCCAGAGGTAAGAATTTTCTTGCTTCGTGGTGACAATAATTTTGGACCGTTTAGTCTTCTATTTAAAAGATAAATTGTAGATGTAAGTCTGTAGATATGAATGGATAGAAAATCTATTTCTGAAGAAAAGACACCGCTGATATCTATAATTATCCGAGCGCCTTTATCCCTGGAAGTTCTTTTCCTTCTAGATACTCTAGCATAGCGCCACCTCCTGTAGATACGAAAGATACTTTTTCTGACAACCCAGCTTTATTTATTGCGGACACACTATCTCCACCGCCGATCAGACTGAAGGCGCCAGATTCAGTAGCTTGGGCAACAGCCCTCGCAATTGAGAATGTTCCTTCGGCGAAGTTGCTGAACTCGAATACACCCAGCGGCCCATTCCATAAGATTGTTCCAGACCCTTGTATCGCTGCCGCAAATGTTTTTTCTGCTTCGGGCCCTATATCTAGTCCCATCCATCCATCTTTTATTTCCATAGATGAACAGGTGTCTCGTTCGGCATCGTTACTGAAAGAAGATGCACACTTAGAATCAACGGGCAACAGAAGTTCTACATTATTGTCCTTAGCCTTCTTGATGAGGTCCCTTGCTAGATCTAAGTAATCAAGCTCTACCAGAGAATTACCTATCTGTCCGTCCATAGCCTTGAAGAAGGTATATGCCATGCCACCTCCGATGATGATGATATTGGCTTTTTCTATGAGTCGGTCAATTAGTTTTATTTTGTCAGATACCTTGGCTCCTCCGATAATGGCTGTGAATGGTCTCTGTGGACTGTACATTGCTTTCTGAGCATTCTCTATTTCTTTTTCTATAAGAAGTCCTGCTGTTTTATGTTCTGGAGTAAAGAAGTCAGCAATGGTTGCAGTAGAACTATGTGCTCTATGAGCCGTACCGAATGCATCATTGACATATATTTCACCGAGTCCGGCTAATTTCTCAGCCAGGTCTCTGTCTCCTTTCGTTTCTCCAGCATGGAACCTCGTGTTCTCAAGTAGAAGAACTTCTCCCGGTTGTAGTCTCGACGATTTTAATAAGGCTTCATCTCCGATACAATCATCAGCGAATTGTACTTGGGTTCCCAGTAAGTCCGTAAGATGTCGGACAAGATGCCTCAAGGTAAATTTCTTAACATTGATGCTTCCATCTTCATTCAACTTCTTCAATGGTCTACCTAGGTGCGACATGATGATTAAAGATGCTCCTGCTTCTAGAATATGGGTAAGGGTAGGGAGGGCCCTCCTCATTCTAGTATCATCTGTTATGTTACCATCTTTATCTAGAGGAACATTAAAATCTACACGGATTAGGACCTTTTTATCTTTAAAATCTATCGCTTTCATATAAGAACTATTTAGACATGCTTAAAAATAAGAAAGGAAAGGCGATTTCTCACCTTTCCTATATAAAGCTTATTGTTATGGTTATACTCTTGCTGTCAGATCAGCTAATCTTGCTGAGTATCCAGCTTCATTATCGTACCAGCTTACAACCTTAACGAAGTTGCCATTCATAACATCTGTCAACTTAGAATCGAAGATTGAACTGTGCTTGTTTCCTACGATATCACTTGATACAAGTGGATCAGTAGAATATTGTAATACGCCTTTAAGAGGACCATCAGCCATCTCTTTAAATTTAGCGTTAACCTCTTCTATTGTTACATCCTTATCAAGGATACAATTTACTTCTATCATTGATCCTGTAATTACTGGAACCCTTACCGCTATTGCAAATAGTTTTCCTTTTACTTCAGGAACAACTTTTCCTACTGCTGAAGCTGCTCCAGTTGAAGTAGGTACAATGTTGTAGGCTGCTGCTCTTGCTCTTCTTAAGTCACTGTGAGGTGCATCCTGAATTCTCTGATCAGAAGTATATGCATGGGTTGTAGTTAAAGAACCCATTTTAAGCCCCCATGTATCGTTTAATATTTTAGCAACAGGTGCAAGACAATTGGTCGTACAAGATGCATTAGAAAGGATATCTGCCGAAAACGAAAATTCTCGACCATCGAGAATCTCTTCTATGATGGTCTTTGGATCAAAGGTGTCGTTTTTTATCGCTCTTTCGATTCCATCGTATTTTTCGAGCAATGTTGTCATCTCTTCAACATGTTTACGCTCCGACTCTGGTGTCAATTGAACAACAAATCCAACAGCCACCGGAAATTTCTCAGATGATTTATGACTAACTTTGACTTCTAATACTGAAACGATTTGCTCGGATTCTTGCATATACCGCATCAAAGCCTGGCTCATCGTGAGGTCCGCCGGAAAAGCGACAAGGCCTTGATGTAGATTCTTATTGTTCAATGTGTAATTAACTTGCAAAAGCGCATCACCATCCAAAGTTACATCTTCTGTCGACCCTGGATTCACGAGTCCTCGATTTGTGCCATCAGGTTTTGAATCTGCAACCAA
>CALIQO010000353.1 GCA_938044055.1 uncultured Saprospiraceae bacterium | reverse complement strand
CTATTCTTCAATCGAGGAAACGCTACCTATGACATACAAGTAGGGAATCGCAGAAACAAGAATAGGTTCGTTCAGATTACAGGTTTCGAAGAAAGAGGAATAGAAGAAATTTTTCTGCGGACACGGCTCAACCCTAAAAGCTATATCGATTTTATCAATGAAATTTCGCTGGGAGATCAGACCTATGACTCTGAGTTTTTTGATAACAAAGATCTGGAAGTGGATTATATCACATGGAGGCCTACCATCAACTATAGACCTAAATCTAATCTCAAGCTTGCTGTCAAGTATAGGTATGACACGAGAAAGCAACGCATCAATGAACTGGAAGAAGCGGAGAGTCATGACATCACATTCGAAACTACATGGAGGCAAGCCGCTAAATCTAGCCTTTTGTTTTCTATCAGTTTCGTGGATATTAATTTCTCAGGCGAGTCTAATACGCCTGTTGCATACAACCTTCTTTCTGGTCTTAATGACGGAAACAACTTTCTCTGGAGTATCAATTATACCAGAAGGCTGGCCGGAAACGTTGATCTAAATATAAACTACAATGGAAGAAAAACTGGCGAAAATCCGACAGTTCATGTAGCTAGGGCTCAAGTGAGGGCTAACTTTTAATCTAAATTTAGATATTACATTATGCCTTTTATTGCTTTCATATTCGGATTGTTTTTTCCTAGGTTGCTAATCCTTGCGCTTTACTTTTTTACAGATTGGTTTCAAGGAGTATATGGTGGCGTAATTATTCCGATCATAGGATTCTGTATAGCACCTTTTACCTTATTGTGGTATGCGGCAGTCATGAATCACTTCGGCGGTCACTGGAGTGCTATACCTATCATAGGGTTGATAGTAGCTGCTTCACTAGACATGGGCATAATCGGAAAAGCCAGTAAGAAAGATTGATTATTTAATCAGGCGGGTCTCGGGAAACATACTTACCCACCCGAACCAGAAACTTCTGTGGTGAGATACACCTGACAATTTTCTGTCTGAAGTGCTGTCTATTAATTCATTTTCTTCGATGTACCACTTATTACCGCTCTCATCGATAATCACTTCACTACCATCATAATCATTAAACACTACCTCTTCTGCATTATACACCCGATTGCCACCAGAGACATCTGTAAGGATAAGGTATTTACGTCCATTTATTTCTGCATGAGTGATGGGGCGCTTACGCAAATATTTAGCTGCGATAGCAAGCGGGTCTTCTCTATATCCTGGAGCTCTTATAATAAGAACTTCGTCCTTGTGTTTTAGCTTCTTGATCTTTCCTGGAACTTCAAACATGAGCTTGTCTGTAGCAAAATAATCTCGATAAGCAGCCCCTTCACTATAATCTCTTCTATGACCTGTATCCAAGGAAAGTACTTGAGAATCTGGATGCCTTTTCTTCCATTCTCCCCAGGTTGTAGTCACGACACTACGCGTAGGTAATTCAATCCCCTTATCTGCCAGCGGTCCTATTACTGGTTCACCATATACGGTGTTCCAGAGTGATTGTGTCGCCTTATCATACATCAGCTTGTTACTACGATATAAAAATCCGCTGGTACCCATCTCATGTTTTAAGCCATCAACTTCGGTATCATAGAGGATAACTGTACCACAGAGGGTACAATAAACTCCGGCAACTTCTACCTCCCCTACCTCATCTACGAACATCTCATGCCATGCAAGAATTCTCTTAGGGTATGCCCGCGCATCACCATTGACTTCTATTCCGAATACTACGTGATCATCTCTTAAGTAAGATGCCTCATGCGCAGGAACCATCTTAGGAAACCTCAATGGCGGTATCCCATCTTGCTTTACTCCGCCCCATCTCACTTCATCAAGTCTGATTTCTGAATCCATGGTGCGTTCTCTGAAATATCTATCGAATCTCTTATCTATGAAAGCATATAATGTTGCCTTAAAGTCTCCGTAATCTTCAAGAATCATTTCATCCTTAGTCCATAACCACTTGTACCATCTGTTGATATCGGATCCATACAGCTTTCGCGTTTTTTTCTCAAGCATCTTGAATAACTGATTGTAGATCTGTGGATCAGAAGTAAGGTTAGCAACCTCTAGTGTCATCACGATAAATTCTTCTTGCCAGTTGTCTTTAATATACTTCAAGCTGGTTGAAAAAGAAGAAGGACTTCCTGCTAGGAGATTTAGAAAATGATCATAAATCTCTGTATTGTCGACATACAACGCATCGTTATTTTCACCTCCTATGGTAGGAAAACCATCTAGATCCTGGCCATGAATCTGCCCGACCCATGCCATGATAATTACCAATTGCATAATTGACTTGAACATAACGACTGCATCTGTTGTAAAATCAATAACTCAATAATGTTATAAATTGATGTTACAATCTAAAGAATAATTTTCTTTTCTATAGCCGTTGTTCATTGCAAGACATAATCCTGTGGCCACCGTATCCCTCTTAGTGCTATTACTACCGTCTATATTTCAGAAAAATGGTGACTTATTATGCGTATCAATATTTAATCCAATTGAAATCAGGGCTAATTGATTTAATGAAAGAAATTCTAAAAATCCAATAGAAGTCCTAAGCGTGTGAACCTATCTCTCCAATCTCTCCACTCTCTTAAATCTCTTAAATCTCTTAAATCTACAATGTCTTTAAGTATTCAAGAAGTGCCGTTCTTTCTCCATCATCAAGATGATCGGCAAAGTAGTGACCCTCATTGCCGTATCCTCTGATGGATGTGTCATAGTCGTACTTATCGCTTTTAGATTCCTTGACCTTGTAGGCAATACCCATGAGGTCGTGATCATAATTTTTATCAGAAAGGACTCTCCTCCATACCTCAGGTCTCCTAGAACTATCCAGTAGATCCATTAAGGTAGGCACAGATCCATTATGCAAGTATGGAGCCGTGGCCCATACTCCATCAAGTGGTGGAGCGACATAACCATCTCCTGGCATCAATACGGCAGCATGTGGCCCCTGGGCAAACCACGAGTTGTTATACCAGTCTACGAAGTAGTCATAGGCAAAGTTCGACTCGGCAAGATTTCTATCGGTTTCTAAGATTTCATGAGAGACTAGGACATTGGGATAAGAACCTTGTGGCCCGTATGTGCCGTGACACTTGCTACAGGTTTCTAAGAATATTTCTCTACCTCTCTCGGTGAGTACATCATCTATCTGTCCTGCATAGGCAGGAGGCTCAAGTGTATTGATATAAGCAAGTACGTCTGGAAATCGGTTGTCTACTTCTCTGGC
>CALIQO010000352.1 GCA_938044055.1 uncultured Saprospiraceae bacterium | reverse complement strand
CCATTAACCCCTCTTATGGCATCAGCTGTCTGCGTGTAGCTTACTTCAATTACAGGATTATTAATCGCTGGATAACTCTCTGAAGGATAGGTGAATGTAAAAGATTCCATGGCATCTGGATTTAGGATATAGGATGCTCCTCCATCGGCAGATTTTAAAACCATTTCTACAGAAGATAATTGCCCTATGTTATCCTTAGCCCACGAGATATCGACGTTATATGTTGTATTGTCTGCTTGTCCGTCTGGGCCTTTAGCTCCGGCCTCTGCAATAGCTGCACTGAGTTCTTCTCTGGTTAGACCAGGACCATACTCTGTTGTACCATCGGGTTTTATTATCGCAAAAGAAGGCGTACCCCAGTATGTTCCGAAGAATCCAGTTTTATACTGATTCGTTACATCTAGTGCTTGACCGTCATTGCTTATAGATGGAAAGGTTATTCCATGTCTGGCTTTGTAACCCTTAACATCATTGTTATCGTCTCTACTTGAGGTAGTGATTTCTATGAATTGAACATCAGCTGTTCCTTCTCCCCATTCTTCATATACCGCTTGAACATCCTTAGCAATCGCATTGCAAGGCGGGCAATCAACGAAGAAAACCTTGGTTACCACAACAAAACCCTTGTCTAAATAGTCTTCATATAAAGTATGTTCCACGCCGTCAGAATCAGTAACCGTAAAATCGAAATGCTTCTGTGCTTGTGCCGTAAATGCTACAGATAACAGTAGAGGGATGATGAGGTATTTCATAAATTTCAATATTTATGGTGATTGGGTTAAAATGTAAGATAAAAATACAACTTTTGTGCCTTCTTGTTTATTGTTATCCTACTATATATTAATTATCAGGGTAAAGCCTTAATGATTATGATCACAGAAAAGGTTTATTTCAGAGATCTAAGAGCCATAGCTTATCAGGAAGCATGGGATCTACAGTCCGCACTTCAAGCAGAATTAATAGCACGGAAACGCCGCAACAGAAATCTGCCAGAATCGGATCGAGAAACCTTGCATCATTACCTTTTATTCTGTGAGCACAATCCTGTATATACCCTAGGAAAAAGCGGTGCTAAAGAACACTTGTTACTCTCTGAGGATCAGCTAGAAAGTGGTGCTTATGAGTATTTTAAAATCAATCGTGGCGGAGATATTACCTACCACGGTCCAGGACAGATAACGGGTTATCCGATATTCGATTTAGACGATTTTTTTACAGATGTACACCGTTATGTAAGGACTCTTGAGGAAGTTGTTATTTTTACCTTAGAGGAGTACGGTATTGTCGGCAAGCGGATAAAAGATTATACTGGAGTATGGATAGACGTACCTGAAGGAGAAATCCAGCGAAAAATATGTGCCATAGGAGTTCATCTCAGCAGATGGGTTACCCTCCATGGATTTGCCTTTAATGTGAACACGCGGCTTGAAGATTTCAAGAACATCATTCCTTGTGGAATTCAGGATGATGATAAAACAGTAACATCTATAGAAAAAGAAATAGGTAGAAAGGTGGATATGAAGGAAGTAAAGACACATTTAAAACGTAATTTTGCGGCTTTATTTCAATACGAATACATAGACCAGTGACAGCGGAAAGAAGAGAAAAATTGGTATCAGAATCAGAAACAATCATGACAGAGATGATCATGCCTAACGATACCAATCCCCTAAACAACTTGATGGGAGGAAATTTAATGAGGTGGATAGACATTGCAGGAGGTATATGTGCGTCTAAGCATTGTGAGGCATATACGGTTACTGCATCTGTGGATCATGTTTCATTTGAGCATCCGATCCTTACCGGAGATGTAATTACTTTAAAGTCCTGCGTGACAAGAGCTTTTACGACTTCATTAGAAGTATATGTAGAGGTTCATGTGTCTGATATCAAGGGACATAAGGCTAAGAAAACCAATCATGCCTACTTGACATTCGTAGCCATTGATGAGAAAACAAGAACACCGATTAAGATACCTCAGATACGTGCTGTCAGTTCGGAAGAACAGAATAGATATGAAGGGGCGATCAGAAGAAGAGAATTGCGATTGATTCTTTCTGGAAGATTGAAGCCAGAAAATGCAACAGAAATAAGATCATTCTTTAACGAAATGTAGTTATGAGCGATATTAAAATATTACACAATCCTAGATGTGGAACAAGTAGAAAAGCCATAGCCATTTTAGACGATATGAAAGTCGATTATCAAGTAGTACTTTATCTTGATAAGAAATGGAAACAGAAAGAAATCAAGGAAATCTTGAAAATGCTGGGTATGAAAGGAGAAGAAATTGTTCGGAAGAGAGAGGCCATTTATAAGGAGAATTATGCAGGAAAATCAATGACTGCCGCACAGTGGATTAAAGCTTTATCGGAATACCCTAAGCTTATAGAACGCCCGATTGTGATAAAAGGTGAATCCGCCATTGTTGCCAGACCAGTGGATAAGATCAGTTCTTTTCTGAAAGGATAATTTGAGATTGAATATAGGCTGAGATCGCTTCTAAATCATCATGAGAGAAGGATTCGAAATGGTCTTGGTTTCTAAACCATGTCATCTGACGTTTAGCATATCTTCTGCTGTTGCGCTTAATAAGTTCTACAGCTCGTTCCATTGAATACGTCCCATCTAGATGCTTAAGCAGTTCTTTATATCCTACGGTCTGCATAAGCGCATGATCACTGTATGCAAGCAGAGACTTGACTTCTTCAAGTAAGCCTTGCTCCATCATTCGATCTACCCGCGTATTAATCTTATCGTATAAGTCTTCTCGAGATTGTTCCATTCGTATTTTGATAGGAATGAATGATCTTTCCTTGCGAGAATTGTTTTTAAAAAAAGCCCAAGATTTTCCTGTTTCGAGACGAATGGTAAGCGCTCGCATAACTCTATGCAGGTTATTAAGGTCTAGGATAGCGGATATTTCGGGGTCGACTTCTTTTAGCTTTAGTACCAGTCCCGGCAGGCCTTCTTTCTCATGAATCATGGAAACTTCTTCCTTTACTGTCTCTGATATCTCAGGAATATCATCCATGCCGTATAAGACAGCCTTTATATATAGTCCTGTACCTCCACATAGAATAGCGATATCTTGAGTCTGGTAATAAGTTCTTAAGAATTCTATGACTTCAGATTCATACCTGCCTGCATGGTAATGTACGTCTAAGTCAATCTGCTGAATAAAATGGTGTTTTACGGATGCTAATTCGGATGGATGAGGCACAGCTGTACCGATGGTCATG
>CALIQO010000351.1 GCA_938044055.1 uncultured Saprospiraceae bacterium | reverse complement strand
TCGCTAGAATCTAGCTGTGAACCTTTTATGCAAGGGAAGTCCCTGCGTTCTAAGCATCAGGAAAACAATAGGCTTGATCAATATGCCTTGGAAAACCCCGTTGCATGGACTAAACCCTATACTACATCATCTGGAGATACCAGTCGTGTATTCTTTACCACACTGGGACATCCCTATGATTTTAAAAATCCATCGATGCGTACCCTGGCGCTTAATGGAATCTTATGGGCCCTCGATAAAGAAAATGACATTCCCATCAATGGGTGTGATCCTACCCTGGCATCCCCCTATGACCCCAGCAATTCAGGATTTGGTAAAAAGTATAAATTGGGTCAGAAACCTATATTAATGGAGTGATAAAATACTAAACAGGAATTAAAAACATTCTTTATTATTAATATTGACACAAATGAAGAAATGTCCTACGAATTAGATAAAGGATGCTATACTGGTATTATTAAGAAAAGCTTTCAGACTGAAGGAGTAATGCTTAGTACCACTCGATTCTATGTCGGCCAAAACGAAGGAGGGCTTCATAGTCACAAGAATCCAATCATTACGTTTATTTATCAAGGGGGAGATATAGAATATAGACAGAGTAATTCTTATGAAAGGAAAGCTGGTGAGTTTTTTTACTATCCAGCTGGTCAACCACACAAAACGATCTCACGAAATATCTATTCCCAAAATCTCAATATAGAATTTGACATAGAATACTTTTCAGAAAGTTCTCTTTCAAGTAAGGATATTACATCTTCATTAAAAAATATAGACTCTAAGTTTCTCGCACTTAAATTGTTGCAAGAAGTCCATACCAACGATTCATTAAGTTCTGATTCAATTGATATACTTGTTTATGATTTAATCTCTAAATCCAAAGAAAATTTAAAAACGAATAAACCTAAATGGGTAGATACTCTTTCCGAATTACTTAACTCAAGATGGCAACATCAGATATCGCTTAATGAACTTTCTGCGATTGTGGGAGTACATGCTGTGACAATTTCGAAGCAATTCAGAAAATATTTTAATTGTACTTATGGAGAATATATGAGGAAGTTAAAAGTAAAAAACAGTATTGAGTTGGTAAAAAATTCAGATATGCCTCTTATTGACATTGCTTATTATTGTGGCTTTGCTGATCACAGTCATTTTACACGAAATTTCAAATGCTACACAGGCTTCCTGCCTAAGGTGTTCAGAAATCTTTAGTTGAGCTAATCTCATTCTATTTTAGCAATTTCCATTCATTTACATTTGCAGGATAACATACCTATACATGAAAGTATTAATGCTACTTGCCCTCCTTATAACTTACAATTCTACTCATACCCAGAATATTAAGATACTAGAAAGTTTTCATTCCATCGAAAGCAGCATAGAAGGATCAATATCAATTATAAAGTCTAAACACTTTAAAGTTGAAGTCTCTGATTATAATGAAAATACCCCACCTATAGAATGGAAGGTTATAAACCAGAAGCTCTGGATTACTTGTACGGCGGAATTAAAGGAAAGTAATAACGTCCACGTAAAAATATACATGCCCATTATTCAAGCGCTAAAAGCAACTCAAAAATCGGAGGTAACCATAGATTCGACTTTTTCAACCATCAACGCACTTTCAATTATTGCAATGAATGGAGCAGTAGTAGATGTAGGTAACACCACAATTAATTCACTGATCATTCATAAAGATCTTGAAAGCAATATTGAGTATATATCCGTAAACACTTTGATTAACAATAGTACACCATTCAAACATTAACAACTTAATGAAATATCTCTATACTATACCTTGTGTTCTTCTATTACTTCTTTCTTGCAACAACAATAAATCTAAGGTATCTATAAAACCCAAAAACAATGTTATTATAGATTCTCTAATGATGGCTACCTTCGAAAAAGGTCTTTTCAATGGAAGTATTTTAGTAGTTAAAAACGATAGTATAATTTACAAAAACAGTATTGGGTATACCGACGGCGGTAAAACAGTTAAGCTTAAGTCAGATATGGTATTTAATATTGGTTCTATCTCGAAGGAACTAAGTGCAGCATGCATAATGAAATTAGTGGAAGAAAAAAAAATAAATATCGACGATAAAGTTTCCTCATTTAACATCGGGTTACCGAGATGGTCGGAAAAAATAAAAGTCAGCCACCTTCTAAATTATTCCAGTGGATTACCTAAATACGATTGGGATAACGTTCGAAAAAATGAAGATGTCTATTCTGATCTAAAAAAAATTGAAGCCTTAGAATTTGAACCAGGAACGGACTTCCTGTATAGCAACAATAATGTCTTTATTAGAAAAAAGATAATCGAAAAAATATCTGGATTATCATACAATGAATATGTAAAACATAATATTCTTTTACCGTTAAACATGACTAACACCTTCCTGTCTCCAGTGAAAGAAACACCACAATTTGCCACTGGATTTAACAATGAAGGGGTTAATTACATTGAGGTCTACCAGATGGACGGAGGCACCTATACAACTCCTGAAGATCTCTACAAGTGGATTCAAGGATTATATGCAGAAAAAATTATATCTCAGAACTCTATTAATGTTCTGGGAACTAAACTCGACCATAAAAACGCTAATCAATCATCCCTAGGTTTTACTAATCTTGAGAATGGAACTATAAATAGACACCAAGCATCTGGTTCTAATGTCGATTATGAATCCATAGTAGATTATAACTTAGAAAATGGTCTCACTACAATATTACTTACGAATAATGCAAATTATAAACTATGGGATTTAAATCGAGCAATTAATGCCATACTAAATGGTCAACCGTTCTCCATCCCTTCAAAACAATAAACACATTTTTAAATATCAATGATACTTAAATACGGTCACTTTAAAAATCCTATTCCCATATTCATAGTTGAATTAACATATAGCTTATCAAGGTATTCGAAGTATTGGATGAAGACAAGTATTTGATGTCTTGTAGTTTCACTGAAGGATCTCCTAGAGAAAGAGAAGAACCAGGTACCCAGATCTGGGATTTCAGTGATAATAAATTCACCACTACCAAAGTGAAAGGTGATTTTTTCTTTTATTGGAGTCTTATTCCTGATTTTACACGTATAGATACCTCGTATGTTAATATGAAAAAATGGATTCCTGACATTCCATTACGAGAAGAAAAATCATTTCATTTCACTGAAAACTTTATTCTACATCGTAATTTTTATGATAGGCTAGACATTGATGTTTGTAATGGCGGTTTAGTAGACCATTTCGGAGGATACCATATGTACAGCGAAAAATATGGCATAGTTCGTTCTTGCTACTACATAAGAGGATTCGCCGTCGGTGTAGATAAATTGTAATTAATCCATAATTTCAATCGGACTGCTGTGTGTTCTTAATGCCCTAACCGATCCTTTCTCTTTTAAGAATACATCTGTAAATCGCAGATGAAC
>CALIQO010000350.1 GCA_938044055.1 uncultured Saprospiraceae bacterium | reverse complement strand
GACAATCCCAAGCTTGGAATGATGGTAAACCTATTAACTACACCTGATATTTATGTATACGATGGAAATAGATGGCGAGCTATAGGGAAGATTGCAGAAGGGTTATCTGATAGAGACGAAGACACTCAGATAAGTTTTTGGGAGCGTCCTACAGATGATAGAATAGCAATGACGGTAAATGGTGAGACTAAATTTTTTTTCAGATCTGATGGAAGTGGAAGATCAAAGATTGAATTCCCCGATAACAATTTTAATACTGCGATAGGCACCGAAGCGCTAGAAAACAATACCACAGGATCGGATAATGTATCTATAGGAAACAAAGCATTGTCACTAAATACATCTGGTGATAAAAATGTTTCAATCGGAAGATCCGCACATGAAAGAAATACAAGTGGAACGGGTAATGTAAGTGTCGGAAATTATGCACTATTTAATAACAATACAGGCAATAACAATGTTGCCGTTGGCAGAAATGCCATGTCCAGTAACACGTCTGGTAGTGGCAACGTTATGCTTGGCGCAAATGCCGGAAGAAATGAAACAAGTAGCAATAAATTATACATAGAAAATTCCACTGTAAATAGCACTGCTGCACTGGTCTATGGTGAATTTGACAATGACTTTCTCAGATTGAATGCGGAGGTTTTCATGCGAGATGGTATGATTGATGAAGATGGTGATTCTAAGATAATATTCGAATCTGATGTAGTAACCGGTGGATCCCCAGACAATGATCATCTGCATTTTAATTTAGGTGGGTCAGAAAAATTCATTTTCAGGTCTGATTCTGTAGGAAGATCCGGGATCGACTTTTTTAACAATCAGCTTAACATAGCTTTAGGTCAGAGCACCTTAAGCAAAAACAGAAGTGGGAACAGCAATATTGTACTAGGCAATTTCGCCATGCAAGAAAATACGGTAGGTTCAGGGAATATCGCCATAGGGGTAAGTAGTTTATCTAAAAATATAACCGGTGGAAATAATGTAGCCGTAGGAAACAACGCCTTAGAGAAAAATGAGAATGGGAGCCAGAATACCGCTTTAGGCCTTGCATCCAGTAAAGAAAGAACGGGAGGCATTAACAATACGTCTGTGGGATTCGCCTCACTAGAATTGAATACGACAGGAAGTAACAACACCGCCATCGGTGCAGAAGCATTGATCAATAATTCAGAAGGCAGTGGGAATATAGCACTTGGAAATAATGCAGGACGAAATGAACAAGGATCTAACAAGCTATACATTGAAAATTCCGATGGAGATCGTAATACCGCCCTTATATATGGAGAATTTGACAATGACTATCTCAGATTGAATGGTGAGGTTTTTATGAGAGATGGGATGGTTGATGAAGATGGTGATTCTAAAATATCATTTAGAGAATCTCCTTTCAACGATCGTCTTCACCTAAATTTAAGTGGTTTAGAAAAATTTGTCTTCAGGTCTGACTCTGTGGGTAGATCTGGGATAGATTTTTTAGACAACAACTTGAACATAGCTATCGGGCGAGAATCCCTAAACCAGAACAACATGGGCAATAGCAATATTGCACTGGGTTTTCAATCTTTGAATAATAATAATGATGGCAATGGGAATACAGCCATTGGGGTAAGGGTTATGAAAGAGAACACAAGTGGCCAAAATAATGTAGCGATAGGCAATTCTTCGATGCAAGAAATTACAACTGGGTTTCAAAATACAGCTTTAGGTTTCGCTTCCAATAGAGGAAGTACATCTGGTTTCAATAATACCTCTATTGGCTTCGCCTCCTTGGAGTTGAATGAAACTGGTGGCGAAAATACTGCGGTAGGATTTCAAGCCTTGCTTAATAATACTTCAGGAAGTAGGAATGTTGCTATAGGAGCTAATGCTGGAATCAATGAAATGGGTAGCAATCGGCTATACATAGAAAATACAAATGCAGATCCATCTGGGGCACTGATTTACGGAGAATTCGACAACGACTTTTTAAGGTTGAATGCTGAAGTATCTATACAAGATAAATTTATATTCAATTCAGATGCCACAGGCCGTTCCCATATTACTTTTCCATCTAACAACAACAATATAGCTATAGGTGAAAATGCTTTACAACAAAACACTACGGGGCAAAACAACACTTCTATAGGGAATGAAACGCTCACTAAATTGACAACTGGAATCAATAATATTGCCATCGGTCAATCTTCTTTGGAAAAAAATGAGACCGGCCATTTCAATGTTGCCGTCGGGGTAGCCAGTATGGATAAAAATGTATCTGGCGGCAGTAATGTTGCAATCGGAGGATCATCTCTTTTCGAAAATCAAACCGGTTCCCAGAATGTTGCCGTCGGCAGTGGTGCATTGTTTTCTGTCAATAGTGGATCCCGAAATGTTGCTTTAGGAGAACAAGCAGGATTCTTCGAAACTGGGTCAGATAAATTATACATAGAAAATTCGAATGCCGACGAAAATGGCGCCCTGATATACGGAGAGTTTAACAATGACTTTATCAGGCTAAATGGAGAAGTAGAAGTCAGAGATGCCATTATAGGAAATACAGACTTCGATGGAGATCTTGATGTTTCTGGATATATAAGTCTAGGCGGAACCTATGGAGACAAGGCTAAACTAGAAGTGTATGGAACGGCTTCACAAAACTATACTTTAACTGCAGCTTATTACAATGCAGCTGGAAATTCAGGAATAATAACACAAGGTAGACCTCTAAGTGGATGGTTCCAGCAACATGTAGCGGCTAAAGAATTTCAAGCTTTCTCTGACGCAAGAATTAAAAACATTAAGGGTATCTCTGATTCAGCGGAAGATCTCTATACCCTTTCTAAGATTGAAGTCACCGACTATACCTTCATCGATTCGATAGGTTCAGGAAATCAGTTGCATAAGAAGGTCATCGCTCAGCAGGTAAAAGAAATCTATCCCCAAGCGGTAGAAGCCACCATCAGAGATTTTGTGCCCAATATTTATAAGCTTACTGATATAAAAAATGGATGGATATCAATTCCTATAGAAGTGGCAGTCGGAGACAGAATAAAGCTAATCCTGAAGGATGGCGACAAGATTGCCCAAGTGATTGAATCTACAGAACAAGGAATAAGACTTGATATTGACCAGCAAGGAGAAGTCTTCGTTTACGGCACTGAAGTGGATGATTTTCATACGGTGGATTACGAAGCGCTTAG
>CALIQO010000349.1 GCA_938044055.1 uncultured Saprospiraceae bacterium | reverse complement strand
CATCATTTATTTCAAAGGCATTGGCCAGTACAATGCCTTCCAGATTTAGTTTTTCTAAAAACTCCAATCTATAATCTGAAACATGAATGGCTGTAGGTTTCCAGTTGGATCTAACCCCTTCTATTATCAATACTGAATTATCGGTATCGTCATATGTAAATGTAAAGGGCAATGGTCCTGCATACCTTCTTGCTTGTTTCCATTCATCGAATGGTGAACCTACAGGCAACTTGGTATTTTCTACCGAAGTATCTATATCAATTTCAAAATTTGAATTTTTAGAAAGCATTTTTCTGACTCCATTTTCTTCAGAAATACTGATATCCGTAGTAGTATAATTATAGTGGGTGAATATATTCCCGAAGAATTCCATCTTCTTTCTATTGGTCTCAGACTTAATGATGTATAATCCCCTAAGTCTCTTTCCATAAGATGTATGGTATTTAACAAAAATCCGATAGCCTATGAGGAAGAAATCGTTGCCTAGAACCTTGGGAACTCCTTTAGGTCTTAGGTTTTTAGTTTGAACCATTGCTATTGCTATGAAAGCCCACTTATCTTGAAAAGTGTCTAATTCTAAGCAATCTGGAATGTAAGAGAGGAGTTGGTCTTTAGGCACTGCAAAGGTCAAAACGGTTGATCGTTCGAAATGTGCCGCAACTGCAAAAGGATGATTTTTTAGAAACTTCATATAAAGCGCTTTGGCTTATGTCTTCTAATCGCTCCAAATTCGATATACCCTATTACACATATAAACACAATAGCAAAAAGAGTGTTCACCTTTCCCCACAATAATAAATCTGGAACCAGCAGAAATTCTAGAATATTCATCGTTGCGATTATTACAATCTGGGCAATTGCATTGATTCTTGCTTTATATCTCGAAAGCACCCATCCAGCCATCACCATTTCTGAAACACCTATAAGAATGGTAAATAGTCTTGCATGTTCTTGCCCTAAAATCTCACCTACAATCTCTTGATGTCGAGGAACTAGATTCAACACTTTACAGAATAATCCATTAATCATCCATACGGATGCAATGAAGATTTTAAGTATTTTATTGTGATTGGCTTTTCTCATTTACAGTTTTCACATGTATAAAAACCCTGAAATGAAGAAAAAAGTAATTGGAATCAATATTGTCTTGATTTTCACTTGTATTTAATTTTTCAAAATGATTTAACAAACCACAATTAGCTTAGATATTATTGCTTAAGCTAAAGATATCAAATTAACTTCTCTGGACCTAGGCAAATCTAATACTTGACAAAACCAAGTGCTGCAATACTTAAACCCTTTTAAAAAAGCATAGAACGCTACCTTGATCCAGGAATGTTTAGATTACAGCAGTTACTTGCAATTCTTTTTCCTAGTTGAGAATTTTTCAATTTCC
Source organism: uncultured Saprospiraceae bacterium (assembly GCA_938044055.1). GTDB lineage: Bacteria > Bacteroidota > Bacteroidia > Chitinophagales > Saprospiraceae > JABDLO01. Next base: position 1,515 of record CALIQO010000349.1, on the reverse strand, counting down.
ACTTTACAAGTCCTCAATCTGAAAACTTTCAATCGGAGGAGTGGCACGATAGCTTTGTTGAAAATTAAAAGATATGATCAGCAGACATTATAGCACCTTCTTCTTCCATAAATTATTGAATACTTTAAGAACTTCACTATCGATAAAAACAAAATCTACCTCCTCAATCGGGTTTCGTCTCATAATAATTTTACTTGCCTATGCTATAAACAATTCAGCAATACATAGTCAAGAATTAATCGAAAAGAGAAGTCATACAGCCCTATCCATTTCAGATATCAAGAAACCCGAAATAGACGGACAGTTAAAAGATGAGATATGGCAGCTAGGAGAATGGGAGTCCGGATTTATACAACGACAACCTCATGAGAACACGCCTCCATCAGAACAGACTGCTTTTAAAATTCTATATGACGCTAAGTACTTATATATAGGAATCAAGATGTATGATCAAGATCCCAACAGCATTAATAGAAGAATGTCACGACGCGATGGCAATGAAGGAGATTGGGTAGAAGTCATTTTAGATGGGAATGGGGACCTGAGGTCTGCATTTTCTATAACCTTGACTGCTGCTGGCGTCAGAGGAGATAAAATCATTTCTATGAACGGAAGCAATGAAGATATTTTCTGGAACCCGATCTGGTCAGCTAAATCCCACATCGATGAAGAAGGATGGACCGCAGAGATGAGAATTCCTTTTAGCCAATTAAGATTCGGAAAATCCCAGACCACCACTTGGGGACTACAAGTCCGTCGAAAATACTTTAAGCTAGAAGAAACATCCGTATGGCAGCGCGTACCCTTAAATGCATCCGGATGGGTGAGTGAATTTGGCAAACTTGAAGGACTGCAGAACGTGGGTGATCAAAAGTTGATGGAAATCCAACCCTATGTAGTTTCATCTCTTGAGACATTCGAAAAAGAACCACTCAACCCATTCAAATCTAAGAACAATACAAAAATTACTGCTGGTCTAGATGGGAAAATAGGCATCACCAATGACCTTACTTTAGACTTTACAATTAATCCTGATTTTGGACAAGTAGAAGCTGACCCATCCGCCATTGCCTTGGATGGGTTCCAGCTTTTCTTTGCGGAACAGCGTCCATTTTTTGTAGAAAACAAAGAGATATTAAATTACCAATTTTCCACGCCCAAGATTTGGAGTATATATAATAACGACAACCTTTTTTATTCTCGTAGGATAGGAGGAAAGCCCCATGGGAATTCCAATCCGCTTTCACATGAGTATGTCGATGCTCCAGAGAGAACCACGATTTTAGGTGCTGCAAAGTTTGGTGGTAAAACCCAGAATGGATTATCCATAGGAATATTAGAAGCGGTTACCGCTACAGAGTATGCCCGAATTTCTGATGGAGATACTGGAAGAGAGGAACTTATAGAACCCTTAACCAATTTTTTCGTCGGCAGGGTCCAGAAAGATTTCAACAATAGAAATACTTTTATAGGAGGAATCCTCACTTCTACCAATAGAGATTTAGACGAAACCAT
>CALIQO010000348.1 GCA_938044055.1 uncultured Saprospiraceae bacterium | reverse complement strand
GCACTGATCCGCCCTGCCCAAGCGATGGAAATGGTCGCATAGCCACGCTTCGCATTCGTGAGCACGGCTTTGTGATCGGCATACTGTCCCCCGCCATGGATCTGCACCAATCCTGGCATAGAAGGCGTCGAGGAGGATCAGTTTATGATCCTTTTTTTTATATCACTGGCTAAAACAGATCTACCGAGTTTTGAGGATTTGGAGAACCCTGAATACGATTTTGCCTCTATTATCTATGATGATAATAAGGTGCCTTTCGGCAAATATTACATTGAAAACAGAGAGCCTATAGCCTACGAAGAGTTGTCTCCTTATATTCTTAATGCACTGATAAGCACAGAAGATGAAAGGTATTTTTCACACAGTGGGATTGATGTACAGGCACTCATGCGGGTTGCATTTAAGACGGTATTACTGAGAAAAGAAAGTTCAGGAGGTGGAAGTACTATAAGCCAGCAACTGGCTAAGTTACTTTTCGACAGACCTTCCACCCGTGGAATGGGAAAGATAAAACGATCAATAGAACTGGCTAAAACGAAATTTAAGGAATGGATTACGGCAGTTAAGCTTGAGAAAAGTTATACGAAAGAAGAAATTATAGCCATGTATCTCAACAAGTTTGAGTTTATAAATGGTGCCCATGGAATCCAGGCTGCATCGCAGACCTACTTTAATGCTAACCAAGATCAACTCGATGTAGAAGAAGCTGCTGTTCTTGTAGGAATGCTTAAGAATCCTTCATACTACAGTCCAGTCAGGTTTCCAGAAAGGTCTAAGAATAGAAGAGATGTTGTTCTTAATCAGATGAAGAAGTATGATCATATAACCCATGAGGCATATGATACCTTGGTTCTTGAAGCCATAGACATGACCGAATTTAATCGCAAGACCCAGAGTGAAGGACCAGCACCATACTTCAGGGCTGAACTTACTAAGTGGCTCAGAAACGTATTCGTTGAGAACGATATTAAGAAGTCGGACGGAACACCCTATAATATATACACCGATGGATTAAAGATATACACGACTATAAATCTAAGGTATCAAGAAATTGCTGAGAAAGCAGTTAAAGATCACATGGCAGCTCGTCAAGAAAGCTACTTTAGGGTCTGGAGGCGCTTAGATCCGTGGACCTATGATGCGGATGACTTTCAGAAGAAAATAAGGAAGGATGTTCTAGAAAGAAAGATTAAGGCTTCTGATCGTTACCTCAGCTTGAGGTCTCGCAACATGGATGTTGTTATCAATAAAGTAAGAGAAAAGTATGGCAATGAATTGCCTCTTTCTGACGTGTCTATAAAAGCATTGTTAGAGATTGAAAACAAGAAATCCAGTTTCAGTGAGATGGAGGACTTGAGAGACTTAAAGAAGGAATATAGGAATTCCTATCAGAAATTGTTAAAAGAAGAAGGCCTATGGAATGAGTTTAAGAAAAACTGGGAAGCACATGTAGTGGCTTACGAAGAAGTGTTTAATAAGGCTATCCCGATGATGATATTTGACTATAATGAGCAAGGAGAGAAGCTAGATACCATGAGCCCTATCGATTCTGTGAGGTATCATAACAAGCACTTGCAGGCAGGTATGCTAGCGGTAGATCCGCATACGGGTTATATTAAGGCATGGGTAGGAGGAATCGATCATAAGTATTTTAAGTATGATCATGTTAATTCTAGGCGACAGGTGGGTTCTACAATCAAGCCTTTCGTATACGCAACTGCGATATCAGTCGGAGGAATAAACCCGTGCCAAGAATTTGACGATATACAGTATACAATTATACCAGGAGATTCTAATTTCGATGTAGACAAAGAATGGTCTCCTGCCAATGCGAATGGAGAATTTACTGGTAACAAATACAACCTATTTCATGGCTTACTCTATTCTAAGAATTCCATCACAGTACGTATTGTAAAAGAAATGGGTAATGTAGAAGTAATCAGAACGATGCTCAGCAATTGTGGTATCGATGTAGATTATGAATTGCCAGGAGAACATGTAGTTGTCCCTAATGTACCCAGTATAAGCCTAGGTGCAGTTGATCTCTCCCTCATGGAGATGACGGGTGCTTATACTACATTCGCTAATAATGGTATGTATACTGAACCCGTTTTTATTAAGACAATTACGGATAAGAATGGAAAGATAATTTACAATGGAATTCCTAAGCAGAATCTTGCTATCAATCCTGTGTATAATAGTGTTATGGTTGAGATGCTACAGAACAATGTTTCCGGCAGGTATGGCATGGGAACTAAAACACCTGTAGGAGGGAAGACAGGAACGACCAATGATTATGCAGATGGATGGTTTATGGGTATATCTCCTAACCTGGTTGTAGGAACATGGGTAGGTGGTGACGATCAATGGATAAGATTTCTCACACTTAACGATGGCCAGGGATTCGTTATGGCTAGACCGATCTTTCAGAAATTTATGCAAGGAATAGAATCAGACTCATTATCTAATTACAACCCTAAGGTGTCCTTCAGAAAGGTGCCTTCTGGTGCAGAGGGATTTCTTGATTGTGAAAGATACAAGCAAGAGAACCCTGAAGATGAAAGAGAGAATCTCGATAAAGAGAAACTGAAGAAAGACGAAATAGAAGAAGAATTTGAGGAAGACTTCGAAGAAGACTTCCGCTAGAAATATTAATTACTTTACAATAACATTAAACTAATATGAACGCATATACTGCTAATCTACTCAATGCTGTTGTCCTTCTCGCCATGGGTGCCTGGGGATACTTTGGTTCTGAATCACCTTCTCCCACTGCTATGATACCAGCTGTTGCTGGATTAATATTGCTGGGATGTGCTTCTGGAGTTAAGAAAGAAAATAAGGTAATTGCACATGTGGCAGTACTAATCACCTTGCTCATTGCGATATCTCTGTTTATGCCTTTAAAAGCAGCGATGGGAAGAGAAGATAATATGGCTATGTTAAGAGTCGGAGCGATGATTGTAACTTCAATTATTGCTATGGTCTTTTTCATCAAGAGTTTCCGTGACGCACGGAAGGCACGAGCATAGATTAAAATTCATATAAAAAATAGGAACGTTCTATTTTATTGAATATCGACGAAACGGTTGTGAAATGTTACCTTTGCGCAAGCGGTTTAATGAAGTGAATAGGAAGTGCGTTTCGAATTAAAAGCTGACCCAATGATTTTTTAATGAGTTGCTTAAATGTCTAAAAGCGCTTTTAATTCACTTCAATCATTGATTACATAATTGATATGAAATTATATTCTGTACAGAGTAATTTTTCACTATTGTGGATGGCTTTTATGTGCCTCCTAATAGTTTCTTCATGTGTTCCTCCTACTCAAGAAACCATAACCGATGTATCCATCGATTATAAGAAGGCAGATTTTCAGGGGCTTGTAAACCTCGTAGATAGACAAGACATTGATTCTTTATTGAATTACACTACTCATGCAGATCCTGCTTTTAGGATAACGATGATTAATGGTCTTGCTGCAATACAATCTGAAAAAGCCCTTGATTCGCTCGAAGTATTGCTTAGTGATCCGATAGCTGAAGTACGGGTTGCCGCAGCCTATGCTCTAGGTCAATCTGGCAATGGAAAAGCAGCTCCGATATTGCTTCAGAATTTTAAAAATAAGGATACCGTTAGTATTTCTAATCTATATAATTCTAATGTACTTGAGGCCATCGGAAAAACAGGAGATGCTGCCTTGCTTAAGCATCTTGCCACTGTTAACACCTACCGTTCAACAGACACTTTACTCATGTTAGGCCAGACTAGGGCTGTATACAGATTCGGATTGAGGGGGATTACTATACCTGAGGGAACAGATCTTATGGTAAAGTATGTAACCGATATAACACTGCCTCAAGAAACAAGGCAGGTTGCAGCACATTATCTCGCAAGAATGGATAACATATCTCTTGAGAGCAGTAAGTTTCAATTAAGCGAACTTCTACTAAAAGAAAGTGATGTCAATATCAAGATGGCGATCGCCCTTGCTTTAGGTAAGGTCAGGGACCCTCAGATATATGCTGTGCTTATGGGCTTGGTTAATGGAGATGAAGATTATCGCGTAAAGCTTAATGCATTGCGATCGACAAGAAATTATCCATATATCCAGATAGTTGAACCTATGTTGCGATTGCTCGATAATAAGGACTTAAGGGTTGCTCAAGGTGCAGCTCAATATATTCTGCAGAAGGGAAATGCATCGGATGCTTCTATCTATAGGAATTTTATAAAAGATACCATGCACTGGAGTGTAAAGGCAACTATGTTCAGTGGCGTTTTAAAACATATACCATCTTATTTCACCAATACTAAAAAAATTGTAAGAGAACAGATTCTCACATTGTATGATCAGGCGACAGAACCTTATCAGAAAGCAGCTTACTTAGATGCACTGGCGCATGACCCTCTTAATTATGTCCTCATGGAAGAAAGGGGATTCTCAAGTGGACCCATTCTTAAGACAGCTGGAATGATGGGACTAGGAAAAATATTGTCTAATCCTAAGTTCGCGTCGGTATATAAAAATAGAAGTAATTCTATCCGTCGACAGATAATTGCAATGATTAAGAAAGAGATGCAGAATGGGGATTCAGGGGCTATTGCTGTAGGGGCAGGAGTCTTGAGAAATAAAGACAATTATCTAAAACCCTTGATAGATTCTACACAATTTCTAACAGACCTCTTAAGTTCACTGTCTCTACCACAACAGATAGAAACCTATAATGAGATATTGCAGACCATCTCTTATCTCAATGGCAGTGCATATACTCCCCAATCGCTGGACTATAACCATCCTATTGATTTTTCGGTCCTTAATAGATTCACCGCTCCTAAAGCTACTTTAAAAACTT
>CALIQO010000347.1 GCA_938044055.1 uncultured Saprospiraceae bacterium | reverse complement strand
GAAATGATTTTATTTTTCATTCTGATTATAATAATGAATGTTATCGATGAAATAGGATATCTTACCTACTTCAATACTGTTCTTCCTTCCTCCTTCAGGAGTTTATTAATCGCTGGCAAGTGTTTAGTCTTTATTGCGTCTAATTGAGACAAGTGGTTTTTCAATTCAAGTTTCAATTCCTCAAATACTTTGTAAGCGCCGTTCGTCGGCTTAGCATCACCATTTTCCATGCTCCTCCTCAATGAGGCAAAACGATTGTTTAATTTAATCGGAAAATTGAGTGGATCCTGATTGCTTTGATTTTTGACTTGGTACAGTTCCTGCTCCACCGCTGAAATTTCATTTACAAAGACTTCTGAAGCCTTGATGATTGCATGGTTATTTGTTTCCTCAATATGTCTTTTCATTTTTCGAATGGCAATAACCGCTTCATTGGTTTCACTGGTCTTGTCTCTTATCAAAGAGGCTAATGTAAATTGCTCCTCAAGATCTGCTGCCGTTATGCCTTTGAGATTGGGGTTTATACGTATGTTGAATGAAGTGGTAAGTGTCTGATCTCCTACTATAATTCTGGCCTTGTACGTACCAAGTGGTGCTTTAGGGCCACGTGTAGGACGCGCACTCCATATGATCATTCCATCGAATGAAGTTGCACCTTCATATCTTAAGTCCCAAGTGAATTCATTGACACCTTTCGCAGTTGTAGGTTTAGAGGAACCGCCTCTTCGCCACCATGGAATATTAGGGTCCGCCTTGTAAGCTTCTTCCTTCCCCACGAACTCATCCACAATTACATCGTTCTTGTCAAGTATCTGAATGGTCACAGAATCTACTTTTTCTTTTAAATAGTATTGAATCTTTGCATTATAAATCCCGCGTATGGCATCTGCTGGTTGATATAACACTAGGTCTTTGTCGAAATCTGATTGGCTCATTTGCCTTAAAGGCCCTATATCATCTAATATCCAAAACCCACGGCCATGTGAACCCAAGGCAACGTCGTCGTTTTTAATAACAAGATCTCTAATCGGTGTATCGGGAAGATTCAGTTGAATGCTCTGCCATTGATCTCCAGCATCAAAGGACACATACACACCATGCTCAGTTGCTAAAAATAAAAGCCCTTCTTTCTGATGGTCTTCTCTGACTGCTCTGGCAAAATGACCATCCTTAATTCCCATGACAATCTTAGTCCAACTCTTGCCATAGTCCGTTGTTCTGAAAACATATGGTTGGCGATCATCAACCTGATATCGATTAGCCGCTACATATAAAGTACCCGGATTGTGCTTTGATTCTTCAATAATACTCACTCTTGAAAACTTAGGTAAATCTTCAGGAGTTATGTCATTCCATGTATCTCCGCCGTTTCTTGTAATATGAATTTTACCATCATCAGATCCTGCCCAGATTGTATTGATGTCATGATAAGAAGGCGCCAAGGCAAATACAGTAGCATAAATTTCTGGGCCATTCATATCCATGGTAATGATGCCACCCGTTTTACCTAGTGTTTCAGGATCTGCGTAGGTGAGGTCTGGGCTTATTTTTTCCCAACTCTGACCGTCATCTATGGTTTTCCATACATGCTGAGAACACGTGTACATGATCTTAGGGTCTTGATGTGCGAATACGATAGGGAAGGTCCATTGCCACCGTTCTGGCAAATCCATAGCTGGGTCTCCTGAGAAAAATCTGGGATATACTTGAATGTCTCTGATCTGTCCATTACTCCGATCATACCTTGTCAACAATGCTCCTTGACTGCCTGCATAAAAAATATCTGGATTCGTCGGATGTTGTGTGATATATCCACTTTCACCACCTCCGACAGGGTAGTACCATCCGTGATTCGGTCCTCGAGCCTGCCGATGCGACCAGCCATCACTCGGCATTGCCAACGTGCTGTTGTCTTGTTGTGCTCCAGCCAAATGATAAGGTACATCACTCGTAGCCATTACGTGATAAAACTGGGTAGTTATAAAGTCCTGCTCTGTCCAGGATTTTCCACCATTGATCGAAACATTGCCTCCTCCATCATTGGAATTGATCATACGCTCCGGATTGTTAGGATCAATCCATATATCGTGGTTGTCCCCATGTGGTACTCGAATCTGATCTCCGAAAGTCTTTCCACCGTCCGTAGATCTATATAGTCCTGTATTGAGACAATAGACAGTCTCTTTGTCCCATGGATCTGCATAAATTCTGGAATAATAAAAAGCGCGCTGACGCAACTTCCTCTCATCATTCGTTCTCTCCCAAGTCCAACCACCATCATCTGAGCGGTAGACACCTCCTTCATTGGCTTCTACAATGGCCCAGACCCGATTAGGATCTGCAGGAGATACGGTTACCCCGATTTTTCCAAGCGGTCCTTCTGGCATGCCTGGATTTTTAGTCAATTCGATCCATGTTTCTCCAGCGTCCATAGATTTCCACAACTTACAATCTGGACCTCCGCCCCACATCTTCCATGCTTTTCGATAGACCTGCCAGGTACTTGCATAGAGAATTTTAGGATTGGTGCGATCGATAATTAGATCAACGGCACCGGCTTTAGGTCCTGCATATAAAACCTTTTTCCAAGTATTGCCACCGTCCGTGGATTTAAAGACACCTCGTACTTCGTTGTCTCCATATGGGTGGCCCAGTGCAGCCACATACACGATATTTGGATTGGTAGGGTGGATTCTTATTCTAGATACAGCTTGCGTTTCTTCTAATCCTAGATGTCTCCAAGTCTTACCGGCATCAATGGATTTATAGACACCATCTCCCTGTGTGATACTTCCTCTTAGCTGGACTTCACCCATGCCGATGTATACGATATCTGGGTTGGTTTCGGCAACGGCGACTGCTCCCACAGAACTAGACGTTATCTGACCATCTGTGACAGGAAACCAATCATTGCCTCCGTCCACAGTTTTCCATAGTCCTCCACCCGTGGCACCAAAATAATATTCCATCGGCCTGCCTGGACTCCCTGTGCATCCGAGAGACCTTCCGCCTCGATATGGCCCGATATTTCTCCATTCCATTTTTTCATAAAACGAAGAAGGGATCGTGGGCGGTGCTTGAGATGATTGAGCTGTGCTTTGAGTTGCAGATACAAAAGCAAATCCTAAAAATAAAAACCTGAGCAGTCTAAACATTGTGTTTTGTTTTGATTGTCAAAAGATAGTAATTATGAATATCCGATCCTAGAAATGTCCAATAATGATGCTCTATTTTAGTAAGCGCGTTTTTAATTTCTTAGATGAAACCGTTTATCATTCCTATTTGCTCAGCTTTAATATCCGATATGCACCTTGGATTACGAGGATAAAAACGAT
>CALIQO010000346.1 GCA_938044055.1 uncultured Saprospiraceae bacterium | reverse complement strand
ACATAGAGAGAGGATGATTAAATCTTTGGCACCACCTTGGTATCGTTCTACGGTATCTACCATTATTTTAGAAGCATACGATTGATCTGGAAGAGATAGGAATTGCTTACGGATCAAGGCTATCTGAGCACGATACGGTGTAATTATGCCGATCTCTTCAGGATTGTAGGATGCATCTTCCTTCAATTGCTTTATCAGCTTAATAATAATGTCTGCTTCCTGAGAGTTTGTTTTCCAAGAGAATTGAGCGTCTATATCGCTGGGTACGTAGAGGCATCGTGCATTAAGAAATAGTGGATGCTGTGAAGTAAGTCTTTCTATTCCTGGAATGGTCTGAAGGCGGTTGTTATAAAAGTATTGATTGGGGAAATCCATGATCTCTTCATGCATTCTTCCTTGCGCAGTAAGCTGACCATACGCATGGTTCCATTCTTGTTTTTCAGCCCTGCGGATCAATCTCTCGAATAGGGATACGCGTAAATCTGATATTTCTAAGTCTATCAACTCCGGTATATCTATAAAAGTATCTGCCTTAGGTTGAGTTACTACTGCAGGCAGTTGCTTATGGTCACCGATCAAGACAACTTTATTAAATCGCTGGAGAAGACCTATAATCATGGGTTCTAAAATCTGTGAAGCTTCATCTATAATCACCACGTCAAAGGATAATAGATCGAACAATTCTGACCGATTGGTAATAGAGGCTACGGTAGATAATATAAACCTAGACTTCATAAGCCTATTCCTGATTTCCTTACGAGAATGGTATCGTTTTATTTCTTGATCAAGTAAGAAAGGAACATACTTAGGATCGCAAGAATTAGAAGAACCTACACGTAGAAAAGGCTCTATATCTCCATCGAGCGCATCTAGTACTGCAGCGCATAATTCATCAACTGCACGATTGGTGTACCCTAGAATTAAGACATTGTGATCCGTATGGGCCTGTAAGTACTTGACATAGTGCTTAACCATTTTACTGGTTTTTCCAGTTCCAGGTGGGCCCCACAGTAGATAATAATCTATGCTATTGATCATCTTATTAAGTAGGTGATTCTGTTCTTGTGTCAATTCAGAATCATGGTAATCATAGTGTGTAGGATATGTGCGTGGAGGAAGGATACCTAACCATAGTGATCTCCACTCAGGAGCCGCACTCATAAAATAGGATAGATTTCTGTACATAGCATTAAATGAAGAATCCATGACATCTCCTTCTATGCTCCAGTCCGTATAGGTTGAAAATATATCTTGATTGTGTTGCTGGCTTCTTAGTTTAAGGGTTACGGTTTTACTGGTAATATCAATTATACTACACTTAAAAACCTGATTGTAGAGGACACCTGTTTCAGTTGGATACAAAACGACTATATCACCTTTTCTAAACCTAGAGAGTTCTGGAGCACCTATCGATTTATTTAATACAATTGTGGGTGTGGTTTCTTGCGTATTATTTTCGAGTATATGCAATCTATCGAGTAACGCGAACCGTTCTATTTTTTCTTCTCTGCTTTCGAGCCATAGTGAAGCATAGCCATTAGACCTACTCAGTCCGTGTATACCTATTTTAGCTAGGTGGTGTTCTCTTGCGACAAATGCCGAGAAGTGGTTTACATACATTTTTTCAATCACCGATAACTGGGCGTACTTATTTTGAAAGCCTTTGATGTCATCTTTTAAGAACCCTTTCGGTTTTTTAAAGGATGATAGAATGATTTTATTGAAAATGTGATCTTGAAGATTAGTGGGTTGGGCCAGGGTTTTCTCAAGAAGAACCAGTTCATTTCTTGTCTTAAGAGCTTCGTATTGCTGGATTTTTAATACAGGAGCATTTCTCATAGACCATTCTGGTTCCTTAGAGTATAATATGTAGTTGGATGTTTTTCTTGACCCTTTGAACGAAGACTTTACTACTAAGTCATATAATAGGGTCTGGACGTAGTGCTGGCTGCTCAGTCCGAAATCATTAGGCATGTATGGACTGCCACTCTTAAGTTCGACAATATCGAAATGATGGCCTTGTGGGTGCTGATGTAGAATATCTAATCTTCCTTGAATACCATAATCTCTCGAGATAAAGGATGGTTCTAGGTATATCCGTTCTTTTTCTATGGCTTCTTTCGGAAATTCTATACGGATGGTTCTGCGTAAGTTGTCGAAGTGTTGCTTGCTTTTCTGAATGACATCTAGAACTGCTTGATCCGACATTACACAGAAGCTAAGCGGAGACAGTTGAAATATCTTAGGAACAAGTTCTTGAAAACCGACATCCACATTATGGATCAATTCATCGAGAAGGTAGTTAGCAATATTCCCTAGAAGGATATAGTGAGATGAAGGTTTAGGGGTAAGCTTATTAAGAATATAAGTATATGGTTCAGTTCCATAGTACTGGAATGTCTGAGCGATACTGGTTACATCTAGAACATAGTCAGGTAGGATTATGAAAGCCTTAGGTACATACTTTTCATTGTCCCATACCTCTACATCCATAAGGTTAATATGAATGGGGAATGGAATGGTAGATGCCATTTTTTCAAGAGCCGCTGTATAATTGTCGTTTCTTGTAGAGACATCATATTGAATGGTTACTTCAGATAATTCATCTTCATCTATGAGATAGGTGATCGATTTTTCTTTATTATTTAGTTCTGTTGCCACACCACTTAATAGCGGGTAGTAAGCTTTTCTCTTTTTCCCTTCGAATATGAAAAGTTGCTTTACGTCTTGATAAGATATAGATGATTCTATTTTGATAGAAAACATTTGCGCAAGCATATATTCTATATTATACCTGGCAAGAGTCAGATAGTCAGAAATATTATTTTCATTTATCTTCTCATGCTCGATGGCCCTCCGCCAGGTATGCAATAAGAATATGTGCTTTCCTGAAACATTTACTTTATCTTTAATATAAGCTATGCGCGAGAAAAGAGAAGTAAACTGAATCTTGTGGTGATCACTCAGATCCTCAATCATCAGAGAAAATAATCGGTGATAAGCAGAGATCTTCTTAGTTGTATCTAAGTCGGTATCTTCTATTCTATGGAGATAATGTAAAAATACGTCACCCTTATTCTGAGTATTCATCTGTACAAATGTAAAGGTTGGGCGAGAAAATCCGGTTGCATATAGAAAGAAAGTTAATTGCCCTTAAGATGCTATTTTTTTACTATAAGTAAAGAAAAGCACTTTTATTGAAGAAAAATCGATATTTTTGCGTGACCTATTAGACATTTTTTCGTCCAATGGGCGTAATGACGAGAAACGCAGAGAGACAACTTTCCACACCACCACATCAGAATTTAATAAGAGATATTAATTTATATAATTAGGTAACTATACAAAAACTCTATTATGTCTTTGAATTTATTAGATATTTTAAAAGATCAAGTAACTGGTCAAATAGCCGATAAGGCTGGAAGTTTCTTAGGAGAATCTTCTGATAATGTATCCTCTGCACTAGGAGGAATTTTTCCTTCTCTTCTAGGGTCTATGATTGATAAAGGATCTTCTCCAGAAGGTGCTAAAGGATTAATGGGCATGATTGATAATGTAGATGGAGGTATTCTTGATAACATCGGAGGATTATTCGGTGGAGGTTCAAGTGCAGTTAATGGATTGATGAATTCTGGGGGAGGAATCATCGAATCATTACTTGGAAATAAACTAGGTGGAGTAATCGAAATGGTTACTAAGATGAGCGGAATGAAGAACAGTAGCGTAGGTAGCCTTATAAAATTAGCAGCGCCATTCCTAATAGGAAAAATCGGAAAAATGATTGCTGGAAAAGGAATTTCAGGTCTTATGGATCTACTTTCTGGACAGAAGAAAAATGTAGCAGCAGCTATGCCTTCTGGTATGGGAGGACTACTAGGTCTTTCTAGCTTCGGCGATATGATGTCAGGAGCTAAAGATGTAGTAAGTGATGCTGCAGATAAAGTAGGCGATACAGGTAGAGCGGCAATGGGTGCTGCTGGAGATGCAGGAAAGAAAGTTGTCGGTGCTGCAGGTAGTGCTGTCGGTGCTGCTGGAGATGCAGGAAAAGCAGCTGTAGGTGCAGCTGGTGATGTTGCAAGTTCTGGTCTAGGATTCCTTAAGTGGTTGCTTCCTATATTATTATTAGGAGCGCTAGCATATTTTTTAGCAACTAAAGGATGTAAAGGAACTGTAGATTCTGTTAAGGATGCAGCAGGTGAGGTTACAGATGCAGCTGGTGATGCAGCTGGTGCAGCAGGAGACATGGTAAAAGATGGTGCTGATGCTATCGGTGATGCAGCAGGTGCAATCGGAGAAGCAGCGAGAGGTGCTTTCGCTAAAGTTGATGATGTTGCTAAAGCGGCATTAGACAAAATTACTTTTGCAGCTGGATCTGCTGGACAACAGATGATGGATTTCATCGGTGGTGGAGAAGGTAACGGAACATTCCGTTTCAATAACTTGACTTTTGCTACAGGTTCTGCAGCAATAGATCAGAGTTCTGCAGCAGAAGTTGATAACATTGCAGCTATTATGAAAGCTTACCCTGGTGTCAACGTTAGAGTTGATGGTCACACGGACAGTACAGGTAACGCTGATAGCAATATGCAACTTTCTCAAGCAAGAGCTGAAGCTGTTAAAGGAAGATTGATTGCTCAAGGTATCGATGCAAGTAGATTAAGTGCTAAAGGCTTCGGTCAAGATAGCCCTGTAGCTACTAACGATACTCAAGAAGGAAGAGATCAGAACAAGCGAGTAGAAGTAACAATCGTTACTGAATAAGAATAAGTAAACTTATTACCTAAAGGGGGCTTTTTTTAAAAGCCCCCTTTTTTTATTTGTCCCCGATTCATTTGTCTTAACAAATGATTTACTAAGTATAATATATTACGATAATAATACATGTGATGCATATATATGGGTAACGGATATTTTTATGAAATAAAATATACTTAGGACTTGTGTATTTGCGATTTAAAATATAGATTTGTAGTCTAAGTATTTTCGGTTTAACACCCTTATGGCGAGGTTACCTCTCAAGTGCCTCGCCTATTTTTTGTGCCTACCCCGACATAATTTCCATCTTTAAGTATTAATATTTAACATCTTAGGCAAGTCCCTATAATTGGTTTAATTTAGAACTTAATGACATTGTCTATACTTCGAATCATATTGTTGATCTATTTCTACTGTTTATATCTACCTTCTTCAGTAGATGGACAAGCCTATATTGTGAAGGGGCTAGATCTTCTAGGAGGGAAAGACAAAGTATCCCTTCCTTTTGATATTGAGCAAGGCTTCATAATTGTCGATGTGAGAATGCAGAGAACATTCCCGATGAGATTCATATTCGATACAGGTGCAGAACATACTATTATATTCAATAAGGCTTATACCGATATGCTACGGATACCTTATGATAAAAGAGAAGTGCCCATTGTCGGTGCAGATCTACAGCAGGAAATGAAAGCTAAGATTGTGCGTAACGTATACATGGAGATGCAGGGAGCCAGACCTGTGAGTAGAGATATGCTGGTTCTTAAGGAGAATTATTTAAGGCTTTTCGAGACAGCTGGAATACGCGTTGATGGCATTATGGGGGGGGAGTTTTTTAGAAATTTAATTCTTGAAATTGATTATAAAAAGAGGAAAATTCACCTTTATAATCCAGACAGATATTCCCCAGTTACTGATAAGAAGTTTAAAAAATTTGACTTGGATATTATCAATTTCAAGCCATACATGAAAATTCAGACCATTTCGCTCGGAGATACGGCGGAATTGAAAGTGCTTGTTGATACAGGAGCAGCGCTTAGTTTTCTGCTTCATAATAATTCTCACCCCAGTCTTACTTTACCTGATTTCGTTTTGCCAGGAAATCTAGGGACAGGACTAGGAGGTGACATTAAAGGCTATATCGGATTAATCGATCGCATCGACATAGGTCCTTATGAGTTTAACCGCGTTCTTGCAAGCTTCCAAGAACTGGACGATTCAATGTTGAGAGAAAACGAATATATCCGCAATGGGTTAATAGGGAATATTCTATTATCAAGGTTTCACGTGATAATCGACTATAACAAAGGAGCCATTTACTTAAAAGCTAGAAGGAATTACAATAAAGATTTCGAATATGATAAAAGCGGGATAACAATCTTCTCATATGGTCCTGATCTCAATCAATTCTTTATACGGGGTATTGTCCCTAATAGCCCCGCCGATCTAGCTGGCTTGCAAGTAGATGATGAAATTTTAAAGGTTTCCGGTAAGAATGCCCGAAAATGGGACCTCCATAAAGTATCGAAATACCTACAGCGGAAACCAGGTAAAAAAGCCAAACTCACCATAAGAAGGGGAGAGGAATTACATAAATTCGAATTTAAATTGAGGGATTTATTGCTGCCACCAGGATATGTAGAACCAGATAATGGGAAGTGGTGGAAATTTTGGACATGGTTCTGATATCGATATCTCTTGAATTTGATGTATAATTTCCATTTAAATGGTTGATTAATCGGAATTTACGATTATCTTTGCAGTCTTTTTACAACCAGATAATTTATTAAACATGTTTGCAATCGTATCAATAGCTGGTCAGCAATTCAAAGTGACTGAAGGTCAAGAGATTTTCGTCCACCAGTTAGAAGCCAACGAAGGGGATAGCATGTCTTTCGATCAAGTACACCTTGTAGAGAATGACAGCGCCACTCAAGTAGGCACGCCGGTTCTAGCTGGGGCAGCGGTTAACGCCACTGTGCTAGGTCACCAGAAAGGTGATAAAGTAATCGTCTTCAAGAAGAAAAGAAGAAAAGGTTACCAAGTTAAGAATGGTCATAGACAATCATTCACTAAAATAAAGATTGATTCAATCTCTCTTTAAACCCATTAATCACCTTTAAAAATTAAGTATCATGGCTCATAAGAAAGGAGTAGGTTCTACGGATAATGGACGGGACAGTAAAAGTAAAAGGCTAGGAGTAAAACTCTTCGGAGGACAGTATGCCAAGGCTGGTAATATACTGGTACGTCAGAGAGGAACAAAATTTCATCCTGGTAATCATGTAGGTATGGGTAGAGATTTTACCTTACACGCATTGGTCAATGGAACCGTAGAATTCAAGAAAAAGAGATTAAACAGGACATTCGTCAATATTATCCCAGCAGATGCTCCTGTGTCTGAAACCGTAGCTCAGATAAATAATATTTCTTCTTCAGAGGAGGAATAATTAAAATATACTAAGCGCTAAACCCCGGTAATTTGTTATTTATCGGGGTTTTTTTATGTCTTATTCCGAGTAAATTTATCTAGATAATTGTATAAGATTCTGGCTTTACCCATCCTATCTCCCTATCTCTTGTCATTACTTTTTTCCATCCATTGAGCTCATCTATAACCCTGACCTGATAACCTGGATACAATATCTTAATATCGTCGCTTCTATCATCGGGTCCATTTTTCATCCAACCTCGCATCATAACTACACCTTTATCTTGACGCTGAGCTTGAGATGTTCTTGCAGAACCCGCACAGATGGTTGATAGTAATAGAATCGCAGTTAATCCCACTCCTATATAATACCACTTTTTAGGAAGGTGGACTTTATCGTACAAGTATACATATACAAGTCCTATTAACAATATACCTATGAGTATCGAAAGCAAAGCCCAAGTCCGTGGACTGAATGTAGAATAAAAAGATTTCCAGAACCCCATCAAGAAAAAATCTGGTATAACCACTAGTGGTTCTTCAATCCTTTCTCGAGCAATTGATAAGTTGTTCTGAAGAAAGGCATCACTAGGATCTAGTTTCAATCCCCTTTCATATTGCAAAACAGCCTGACCGATGCTATCCATGGCAAGGAGTGTGTTGCCATAATTGTAATATAGCTCTTTACTCTTATTGCCTTGTGCAAGTATACTCTTATACACATCTACAGCTTCCGTGTAATCCTTTTTTTCGTACAATCCATTGGCCTTTTGGAATTCAGAAATAGGAGTTTGGCCATAAACAGAATAAAACATTCCGATCCATAATGCGATGGAAATAAAGAATCTTTTTCTCATAAAGGCAATTGTTTTTCTGGTCGTTTAGGTCTTTTATCTCCTTTCCATACAACACCCTCTAGTTTAAGGGATTCATGGTTGGCATCTTTCATAGGGATCATTTTTTGTTTTACATCCACGTATCCTTTTATATCAGATATTTCACCATTGCTAAATAAAAATTTCAACAGACTGCACTCTGTTTTATTAACTGCAATATACTTTCCATCATCATCTTTTACGTAATAAATCGACTGCGCATTGCCTTCAACTACGAAATTATTAAGCGAATCCATCTTGAAGTAGGCAGTAACTTTTTTTCCTTTTATCTGATTGTATAGTTCTTCATCGGTTTCATTAAGGAT
>CALIQO010000345.1 GCA_938044055.1 uncultured Saprospiraceae bacterium | reverse complement strand
GTACCCATAGGAAGACCTTCTATATAATACGGCTGCCATGAATCTATATTATGTTTTTCTCCATTGATGTCTGCAGAAACATGGTAGTCACTTCCGAGATCGGCATTGACTAAAAAGAAGTCAAGCATGACTTTATCGGTATTTGCCTTACCCACATATGTGCCTTTTGGACGAGAGTAAAAGATAGCAGCATTTTCTATGTCTTCTGATGCTGAGATAGAATTGTCTTTCACTGTAATCTTCTGTGCGATGCTAGAGCCATCAGATTTTATTGATTCATGGTAAGACCTAGATATAAAAGCAAGCATGTTGTAATCACCATCTTCCATTTCATGATCGAAATCATCGGTATACTTTGCGATATAAGGATTGTCGTCGATAATAAGATGGATGTGCTGTCCTTTGGCACTGTTGGCACACATTTTACTATCTACATCAGCTGATTGAACGCCTAGTTCGTAGCCACCTCCGTCTACTCCGAAATCCATTTTTCCATCTGCATAGCTATTGAGGGTTAGCTGAGCACCATTAAATTCCACAGAAGGGGAGAAGGCAGAAAGGGTGTATTTTAATTCAGGCTGTGCTCCTGTAGTTGTTTCATCTTTTTCAGAATTAACATCTACAGATGACTTGCAGGACGCTATGGATAGAAGGGCTATTGTAAGATAAATGATTCTCATGATTGTAGACATTAAGATTTTATTATATTTGTAAATAAGTTCTGGGATGTAAAATAAAGATAATCCCTCAACTTCCTTGGATTAATTTACGGTTCTTTCTTGAACAGTACTTGGGAAAAAGCAAAATGGATATTAACGATTCGGAATTCCTCCGATTACTTTCCACGGATGGAGACAAAGCAATGAAATACCTTTATGACGCGCACTACACGTCTATGTGTTATGCTGTCTATAGGGTATTGCCTGATCGAAATGCTGCAGAAGATATCGTTCAAGAGGTTTTTTTAGAAGTTTGGAATAAAAGAGAGCGACTTAACATAACATCTTCTCTAAAATCGTATCTCCGTAGAGCTTGTGTCAATAGAACGCTCAACCATATAAGAGATAAAAAGATTAAATTTGAAGAAGAGGAATCTGCGGTAGTTATACCGGATGATGGTATAAGAGCGCAGAGAAGTATGGAAGTAGATGAGCTGAAAACGGAGATAAGAGCAGCTATAGATGAGTTACCAGAGAAATGTCGCATCGTTTTTTCCATGAGCAGGTATGAAGAAATGTCCTATAAGGAGATTGCGGAAAAACTGGAAATTTCGATAAAAACCGTTGAGAATCAGGTAAGTAAGGCTCTGAAATTTCTAAGAATAGCATTATCAGAATATGCCAAGTAAAAAAAAATGAAAAAAAAGATCATATATATAGGGGGGGACAGGCAAATACTGTGTCATTATTAACGAAGGAGTTTTTCAATGCGTCAATTAAATTACATATCACTAATTCACAAAGAGCTGACTGGAGTAATAACTTCAGATGAAAACAGACTACTTGATGTATGGCTAAAGAGCGACTCTGGTAACCTGTCGATTTATGAAGATACAGTAGCGATTTGGGAAGCCTCTAATTTCTATCAGCCTGATTTTCAGCCTGATGTTGATTTTGCATTCCAAAAATTCGTAGAAAGGAAAAATAGTGAACAAGGAAACACCACTCAGATAATTAGAATGAAACCTAAGTATTTCTTGAGAGGTATTGCAGCAGCCATTGTATTCTTGATATCAGCTCTAGTGATATGGAATAATTCTTCTGATCAGATAATAAGTGCCGATGAAGAGAGAACATTAGTTTCTCTTGATGACGGAACAGATGTCTGGTTGGATAAAGGTTCTTCGATCAGAATCCATAAAAATTTTGGTTCTGATAATAGAACAATTGATTTAGAAGGTGAAGCTTATTTCGATGTAAAAAGAAATGAAGCCCTACCATTTGAGATTAACACCGATAATTTTCAAGTAACCGTGCTAGGAACTGCATTTAATGTACGATCAGATGGTGATCATACAGTTGCTGTTCAGCGAGGTAAAGTACGTGTATTTAGTGGCAATGAGCCAGTTGTACTTACTAAAGGTCAGAAAGCTACTCTTAATAGTAATGGTGTGTTAGAGAAATCTGACAACATTAGTAGCAATGAATTTTCATGGATGAATGAAGAATTGTCATTCAATGACACTCCGCTCGATATCGTCGCATCAGACTTGAGTAATTACTATAATACTGAAATAATTTTATCTCAGGAAGCCGATGTTTCCTGTACTTACAATAGCCCTCAACTAGGTAGACTATCCTTGGAAGATGCACTTAGAATTATATCTAAAGTTGCAGCCATGGAGTATGAATTTACTACGGAAGGAAACGTTCTCATCACCACTACAGATTGTAAGTAAGATATTTCTCTTCCCTTATTGTGACTAATGGGTATAATTTTTGTCTATTAAAGTAAAGGAATTAACATATTCGTTATTTTCGAAGCTTATTTGGTGGACAACATATGAGATATTCATTACTTACCATACTTTTCTTACTAGGAATAGTAGTATCCCTACACAGTCAGACTATACCTGACCAAGTCCGCTTATCTTACAATGCATATTTAAAACCTATTGATTTAGTTCTCAGTGATCTGAGTAAGAGATCTGGCGTTGCAATTAATTTTTCTAAGAATGTCACTTCTAGAAGAAAAATCACGATTAATGCTAAGAATGAGACCCTAGGCACCATACTTACGGTCATCCTTCCCAAGGCAAGATTGCGGTATGAAATTGTAGGGGATCAGATTGTTATAATGAGATCTAAAGACCGTAGACCTTTAAAAGATCCTGTAATTTCCGGATATCTTACAGATAAGCGTACTGGGGAAGCGCTCATAGGCGCAAATATTTATACAACCGATTATAAAAAAGGAACCATTACCAATGACTACGGATTTTACAGTCTTAAGCTGGTAAGTGGTACTTATAGAGTCCAATTCTCTTACGTAGGTTATAAAATAGAAAGGAAACAGTATTATATAAATAAAGACACAACGATCAATATAGAACTCGATCCAGAAGTTCTACTCAATGATGTCATAATTAAAGACAGCCGTACACTTCCGATTGAAGAAACAAGCGCATCTGAAGAAACCTTAATTGCTGATGAAATCCAATCCATTGTGTCACTAGGTGGAGAACCAGATGTAATGCGGCTTACTGGATTTCTTCCAGGAGTGAATTCTGGACCTGATGGACTCGGAGGCCTTAATGTCAGAGGTGGTTCGTCTGATCAGAATTTAGTATTACTTGACGGAATTCCTGTTTATAACGCATCCCATGCCCTGGGCGTATATTCTATTTTCAATCCTAATATTGTAAAGAGTGCAAAAGTTATAAAAGGGGCTTTTCCATCTAGGTACGGTGGCAGATTATCTTCTGTAATTGATATCAGAACAAAAGAAGGTAGTACTAAAAAATACAATGGTGAAGTAGGGTTGAGTACAGTAGCAGTTAAGGGCTATGCTGAAGGACCACTGTTATCAGATAAGAACTCATTTGTAGTTTCTGCTAGAAGGACATTCGTAGATCCATGGATTAAGGAGGTAACAAAATACCTCAACAACCAAAACGGAAAAGAAGGATTTGCAAATTATTTCTTCTACGACCTTAATGCTAAAATGTCCTTTTCTCTTGGGAATTCTAGTAAAATTCATCTCGGAGCTTATATGGGAAGTGATGATTTTAGCAATGAAATATCTTCATTCTCGGTACAAGATGAAGTAGAGATTGATGAAAGGAACTCTGTGTTGTGGGATTGGGGTAATAAGATTTATTATGCCAGGTTGAACAACCAAATTGGTAGTAAATTCTTTAGCAATTTTTCACTTTATTGGTCTGATTACCAATTTAATTCTTTTGATTACGATAGAGCGGCTAGAGAAGATTCAGAAGTGATTTCGTTTGATTTTAGGGGGGATCTATTTAGATCAGCGATCCAGGATATTGGGTTGAAATGGGACGGTGA
This sequence comes from uncultured Saprospiraceae bacterium, assembly GCA_938044055.1. Classification (GTDB taxonomy): domain Bacteria; phylum Bacteroidota; class Bacteroidia; order Chitinophagales; family Saprospiraceae; genus JABDLO01. Next base: position 5,557 of record CALIQO010000345.1, on the reverse strand, counting down.
TTTCATAATTAATCCCAGCAATTGGATAAAACTAGGCGGAGGAATAATTCAGCATAAGTTTAGACCCAGCCTGATTCAGGCTTTCCCGCAGGATTTTATGGGCAGAGATACAGATCCTACAAGAGAAGAAGTTTCAAGTCTGGTAAATACACCGACAATAGATGGAAGAGAATTTTTTGGATATATAGAGGATGAGATAGATTTAGGATCGGGTGTCCTTGTAAATGCTGGAGTGCATAGTGCCCTTATCCAGACGGAGTCTAAAGATTACTTTTCTTTACAACCTAGAATAGCGCTTGTCACTCAATCTGACAATCTTATATTTAAGTTAGGAGCTAGTAAAATGGTTCAGTTCTTACATTTACTTAGCAGCAACGGCCTTGGTTTACCCACAGATGTTTGGTTGCCTTCAACCGATATACTTGCTCCAGAAGAATCATGGATTTATAGCGGAGAATTATCTGTATCATTAGATAATAGCATGAATTTCGGAATAGAAGGATATTATAAGACCTTAGATAGGGTTATTTCATATGGTGAAGGTGGTGCTACAAGTATTTCAGAAGAGAATGACTGGGAATCTTCTATTCCTATAGGAACTGGGTCTTCTTATGGATTAGAGCTTTTCTTTAATAAAAGAGCAGGAAGAACAACCTGGTTGTCTAATTATACCTATTCATTAAGTAACAGACTTTTCGACGATTTAAATTTAGGAAGGCAATTTCCGTTCAGATATGACCGAAGACATAATATAAAATTAGCTTTTGTCCACAGGATTACAAATTATGCGCAGTTTGGCTTGAATTATAATATATCTTCTGGAAATCCTTTTACTGAACCTACAGCTGTTCAACCGAGAAGAGTAGGAGATGATATTATATACTCAATAATATATGAAGAAAAGAATAATGCATTACTAGATAATTACCAACGGCTTGACATAAGTTTTAGTTTCTTTTCTAAGTATAAATGGGGGAGACAAAAGGTTTCTATAGGTGTATACAACTTATTAAATACTAAAAATCCTTTCTATTCTAATCTGGTTATAAATCCTAATGATCCACTGACATATCAGATCCAAAATTTCAGTGTATTGCCGATTTTTCCATCAATTAGCTATAGTTTGGTTTTTTAACCCCTATGCTAAATGTTATTTTTTATAAAAATTGTGACTTTTTGCCTAAATTGGGTCAGAATAGTAGCTAATAGGAATAAAATGAAAATTAATACAATATATCTTTTGATTCTTTTGTTGTCCGCAACGATGGTATCATGTGTAGATACATATGATATTCCGGATCCTTTAGAAGCAAATAAGATCGTTGTAGAGTGTGAATTATCCCCCCCTTATCATATTAAAGCTTTTGTAGCCACCACAGGTAACCTTAATGGTAGGCAACAACCTAAGTTTCCATTTGATGCAGATATAAGATTGTACTCAGAAATAGATGAGGAATTTGTTTTTAAGTACAATGAAGAATCTGAATTGTATGAGGTTACTAACGGAAGGTTGAGACCAGGTTTTTCATATGTTATTCAAGCCAATATGGGTGACGAGGACAATATGATTCCGATTTCTGGAAAGACTACCATTCCACGAGGAGCTAAGGTTGCTTCCGCACAAATAACCGATGTAGTTTCTGACAATGGTATAAATACCCTTACAGTAGATATAGAGTTACCTAACAACGGTCAACCTTATTATTACATGCACCTTAATGTTTCTACTGCTACCATGGAAAATGGAGAGCGTGTTTCTACTGGAAATACCATCAATGGAGACTATGCTAAACTCATAAGCGATAGAAATGCTATTTCTAATATAATTCAGATGCCTGGTTTATTAATAGATGCAGAAAGACTTCTAGATAATAAATTTCAAATCCAGCTTGATCTAAGCGACGAGTTATTAAGTAAATCAGAAATACTTGATAAGCTTAACATAGACCTTAAAACTGTTTCAGAGTCTTACTACTTCTATCAATCTTCTGTAAGCAAGGAGCTATCATTACAATCGCAGACAGAATCATCGGTAGATGCAAGTGTAATTGAGCCTAACATTACATATACCAATATTGATGATGGTTATGGCTACTTTGGAGCTTTCACTACGACAAGAGAATCTATCACTATAGAGTAGTATTAACCTTTAAGGTTAACTTTAATTATTAGTTTCATCTTTGTTTTCATTTATATAGAGTACCTAACTGGCCTCATGCCGAGTTTTTGCACTGTGCTTTGATTTACTACCTCTTGATCAAGAATTTCTCATCCCTTTACAAGTATTAATAACCTCTAGCCTTACTAGATGTTTATCTACTTAGTTATACATTGTTGGTTAAATTATTGTGTAAAATAAATAGCTGTTATGTTTAACGCTCAATAAGATGTTTCTTTTCCTTATTGATGAATATAAACTTAAGTTTCTACCTTTTCCTTGAGTGATTAGAAACTCACCTCCAATATAATTTTTGTAGAAAAGCTGTTCTTTTAACGGACAAAATTCATAGAGTGAATTCCTTAATGTCAAAATTTTACATTTTTATTGTACTCATGTAGGGGTATAAATGTAAGATTGGTGTCTTTAGTATAGAATGAATTGTAAAAATAAGGATAATGAGATTTGAAACTGACACATTAACAGACATGGATTTAAAGGAATTGTTTAGAGACTTCTCTATATTTTCTTCTCTTAACGAAGAGGAAATAGATAGACTTGTTTCTATAAGTAGAATTAGAAACCTCAGAAAGAATAGGTATGTCTTCAGACCTGGAGATTTCACCAATAAAATTTTCTTCTTACTGGATGGTACTATTAAAATAGGTGCTGCTTCTCCAGATGGTAGAGAGGTTATTAAGTCGATTCTACACCCGAGAGCAATGTTCGGAGAAGAAGGATTATTTGGCATAGACCAGTATCAAGACTTCGCTAAAGTAATAAGCAGTGAGCTTACTATTGTAGAAATTAGAAAAGATGCGTTTAAAGAGTTGATGAATAGCAACAACAGCATGAACTTCAGCATCATTAACCTTCTAGGTAAGAAGATGAAAAAGACGGAGGAACGTCTAGAATCATTGATATTTAACGATGCTAGAACGAGAATCATTGATTTCATTAAAGAAAACGCTAAGAATTTCGGTAGACAAGTAGGTTTTGAAATGTTGTTGAAACACAGCCTAACTCAGCAAGATATAGCTAACTACACGGGAACTTCAAGACAGACAGTAACCTCTGTATTGAATGATCTTAAAAGAACTAACCAGATACATTTTAAAAGAAAATCTATCTTAATAAGAGATATGGCTACTTTATCGTAGCTTTATAGTTGAATGAATTGTATTTAAACGATACAATAGTTAATCCTGAATTCTAAAGGTGATGATAGTATTGAAACTATCATCACCTTTTTTTATGTTGACAGCAATAAGCATTTGCGTAAGCGAAAAAAATCAATACTTATCTTCCACATTCTCTTTAATCCAAGCAACGCAACTTTCCATATTCTGGAATATCTTATTTTCAGGGACTAAATCTGGAATGATATCAATTGACTCCATCAGATATCTAGGTTGAGTATCTAGACCTACAACCAATATTTCAATGTTGTTCTCACTCAAGCCAAGCAAGACATCTTCCATGGCATTAAGGCCAGATTTATCCATGTAAGGAACTTCCCTCATGTTTAAGACCACATCCGATGCTGTTTTAGGAATTTCCATGGAGAGTTTTTGGAAGTCACTTGTAGAGCCGAAAAACAAGGGTCCATCAATTTCTTTTACAAACACTTCTTCTTTATAGTTGGCTGGTAATTGGTCTCCTATCTTGTTTCCAAGTGGAACAACTTTACTTTTTTTAGCACTGAGGCTAGAAATGTTTTTCATAAACATGAGACTTGAAACCACAAGGCCTAGAGCAACAGCAAAGATAAGATCCCAGAAGACAGTTAACACCAGTACTAAGATAAGGACTATAGCATCAGCTTTAGGCATTGATGGAAGCGCTTTCAGGCCTTTGTAATCCATCACACCTATACCTACAGTAAGAAGTATGCCCGCAAGGACGGCTTTCGGAATTTGTGACGCGAATGGTCCCAGCGCCAGTAAAATAGTTAATAGAAGCAGAGCTGCAATCATTCCAGATAACTTGGTTTTACCACCAGCATCAATGTTTACAACTGTACGGATAGTTGCTCCAGCTCCAGGAATTCCTCCAAAAATAGCAGCGATACTGTTTCCTATTCCTTGTCCAAATAATTCTCTGTTACTGTCGTGCCTAGTCTTTGTCATGTTGTCTGCCACAACAGAAGTCAGCAATGAGTCAATAGCCCCTAGCAGCGCCAGAGAAAAAGCAGTAAATATATACGGCATTACACTGGAAATCGAAAACTGGGTAAATATCTCGTAGTTAAGTTTGGGGAAACCTTTCGGAATCTCACCGATCTTGAGTGCATTCAATTGGGCAAAATAAACGACTAAACTGACAACCAATAATGCAACTAAAGTACTAGGAACAGCTTTGGTAATTCGCTTAAAACCAAATATTATAAATATAGTTACTAGCGCAAGTATGAACTCTAGCCAATTGATGTTTTGGATGGCTTTAGGTAGGTATCTAAGCGAACCTATTACTCCTGCAGAATCTGATGAAACCAAAGTTTTGGATTCATTCAATATATCAGCTTCCGTTATTTCAGAAGACCTTTTTATTGTCTCTTCGAAATGATCTAAGACAAGTAGCCCTTCATCAACTTCTTCTTGAAGTATTTTATCCAACAAAACTTCTTCCGCTTGAGCTTTGAAATGCCTTATGTTATTGGTGTCTTGGGATGGGTTGTACCCAAATAGTGGAAGCAATTGAGTAATAATTATTATTACGCCGATCCCTGACATGAATCCTGAAACCACAGGGTAGGGTATATATTTAATAAGGGAACCTGATTTAACAAACCCTAAGATTAATTGGAATATTCCAGCCAGTAAAAATACTGTAAGGATGGCAGGAGTTGCTAGTTTTACATTTCCATCGAATTCAGCAAGAATTCCTGCAATAATAAGCATGGATACTGCTGTCATCGGTGCAGTCGGACCGCTAATCTGAGTATTAGTGCCGCCGAATAATGAAGCAAAAAAGCCAATGAATATGGCTCCGTAAAGTCCTGCCGGTGCTCCTAGACCTGATTGTACTCCAAATGCCAATGCCAATGGAAGTGCGACAATCCCGGCAGTTAATCCACCAAAAATATCACCTCTTACATTGGACAACAGTCCAGTTTTGTTTTTTCTCTCTGTCATATTAATTTAATTAGTGTCAATTGAGTTTCTTACTCAAATTTATAATACGACTTATTTCTTAATTTTCCTGAGAAGTATTTATATCTTTTATTAAAGTATTCCTATCTATTTGTTTTTATCTACTTTTTTCTAACTAACTATTGGGGTTATATTCAACAATTAAAGAAGAAATTACACAACTGAATTACCTATGGTATTATGACACATTGTGATTGAAGAAAAATATAATTAAGGAAATTGTAAAGGGTATAAATGAAGAAAAGCT
>CALIQO010000344.1 GCA_938044055.1 uncultured Saprospiraceae bacterium | reverse complement strand
CTGGAAATTTTCACCTTGGGAGTTGGCAACCGTGATAGATCCTGCTGGAATCATATCTGCTTCACCGTCTCCTACAGTAAATTCGAATGGTCCACCGAATAGTTTACCACCATTGGCCTGACAACCATCAGCAGCTGTTCTTATAACTTCTATAGGATTAGAAATATTAAAACATCCTAAGATGTCATCTGTATTAGATCCTTCTTCTAAACCTTCAAGTTCTCCATCATAGGACAGACGCCATATGTAACAAGTTCCTGGACCTGCTCCATCGAAATCTACAACCGACGGCATCGGAGGTAGACCTAGAATATATCCTTCATCATCGGTTACAATCCACTTGAAGTTTTCACCTTGGGAATTGGCAACAGTAATTGATCCTTCTGGAATCATATCTACTTCACCATCTCCAACCGTAAATTCAAATGGGCCACCCGAGAGCGTTCCAGCGTTTCCTCCAAGTCTATCTACAGCTATGGAGTTAGAGATGTCATAGCATCCGGCTATGTCGCTTATATTGTTTCCAGAATTTAATCCGATCAATCCTTCTGAATATGAAATATGATATATCAAGCACAATCCTGCTCCTGCACCTTCTAAATCAAAAGGTGGAGACGATGGCACAGCAAGTATGTTTCCTTCTGAATCCGTTATGATCCATCCAGATAAACTGCCTTCCTGGTCTACAAGTGTTACATTGAATTCATCGCTTATTCCATCTCCTGCACATATAGTAACTTCAGTCTGACCATCAGCTGTCGTCAAAAATCCACCTGCATTATCGGCTTCAACTCTATTGATAACAACAGGGTTAGAATATTCGAACCAACCTGTCGTCTGGTCTATGTTGTTGCCTACTCTAAGTGGATCTATAAGATCCTTAATAGAGAGGTTATATATATAGCAGATACCTACCCCAGCTCCATTTAAATCGAATGGAGGTCCATGGTCAGGTAATGCTAAAATGTTTCCGTCAGCATCTGTAATTACATACTGAAATCTTACACCCTTATTTCCTGTTAATACAAGATCAAGAGGGTCTGCGTTATCGTCTATACAGATGGTTGTTTCTGTAGTTCCATCTGAAAAAGTAAGTTCTCCACCTACAACTGCGAACGCAGGACTGTTGGCTTTACTTAATGACAAGACGATCATAAATAGGCTAAAAAGTAAATATCTTTTCATACTCTAAATGATTGAAGGTTTTAAATTGATTTAATGATGAATCAAATGTCTCCTTCAATTATCACAGAAGTATCACAGCCTTATATAGTTTCTATCAATTTTACTTAAAGAAAGGTTAAGGAATAGGTATTTAGCCTATGATTGCTGGCTTCGTCCAAGTATACCCTTAGTAGAAAATAGCTAAGTATAAATCTACACGTCTTTTATTGTATCCAAGCATTCTTTCTGAAATGGCTTTTTAGCAACAAGCCACAGAAGAACAATGACGATTATGAGGAATGCCATAAATAATAAGATATTGTCAGAAGCCCACTTCAGGTTTTCTAAAAGTAAATCTGAGCAATGATAAGCTATTCCTCCTAAGAGGGCTGTCCATATGGCTACAGATATTGCACTTAATATTGCAAATTTAATGTAGCTAACTTTCTTCAAGCCTGTTACTACCAAGAGTATGGTTGTAAAACCAAAGAACAATTTGTAAAAAATCAGAATCAATTCTGGATACTTATTGTACCATGTTGAAGCTTTATCCACCTTCTTATTAAGTGATGGTCTTTTAGCAAGTAATTGCTGCCCCTTGGTTCTAGCAACAAGAAACTTAAACCAATCTGCAACCCAAGCACCGAGCCAAGCAAAAAACATCGCAATCCAGAAATTATAATATCCAGACTGTGCACCTACAACGGAAGTAACCAACGATACTTCTCCCTCCATCATAACACCGAAAAAGGTCGCGAAATATCCGCAAGATTCTAAAAACGATTCGAACCAGTTTTCCATAGATATTTTTACAGTGAAGTAATTTATAAATTCACTTCGTTCATTTCCTTATAACCAAATGCTATTTATTCATAAAGGTTTTCATTGATTAAATTTCCAGGCCATAAAGATTGAGTTAATTTAACGTTCCGCAATAATTTCATCCATACAGAAATTGTTATTTTTAATTCAAAGAAAAGCATATGGTAACTTTTATGTTGGTGATACTTGTTCTTTTAGTCATTATCATATTCGTATCTGTTCTTAATATTTTAAGTGAAATATTGTCGAAAAGCAAGTGCCCAGATGCAAGTACTTTAAAAAGAGTAGTTCTGGGAAGAGCTAGAAATAGTCCTGGTTTGGTCTCCTCTGTTCAGAAACACTTAGGGAGATGTGAAAAGTGTAGATCTAAAATTGATGGTATTGTGAATGGAGCGAAAAATGAAATGGAGATATGAATGAAGTGTATTAGTTTTATTAATTTTATTCTTTACTACTTAGATTCAATAAATATTTAAAATCATGAAAATGCTCAGAACTGTATGGTATAGTTTTTTCGTTTGTCTTTTGTCATTTCAATTATCAAGTCAGAAAATTACTGAAGGAACTTTTGAGTTTGGAGTAGTTTCTATAGAAAATACTAACGGTGAACCAGTAGATGCTGACCAGGCTAAAGAAATCAAGGATAAGATGAT
>CALIQO010000343.1 GCA_938044055.1 uncultured Saprospiraceae bacterium | reverse complement strand
CTGGCTCTGACATACCTAGTTGATTGAAAAACACTTGACTCATATTATCGTCATAATGTTGACCTGTATGTAAGGTTAAAAGCTGTAATTTTCCTTTAGCAGCAAGCTCAAATGGAAAATGCTTTATGAATTGAGGCCTAGCTCCTATTATGGCAAGTATCTTTTTCAATATTTAAATTTCTATGTTTTGGAATAAATATTTGAATAGTAATTAGATGCCTTGAAAAGTCCGCTTTTTGGATTGTCAATTACAGAATAATTTAATAGGTTTTTTATTTTACTTATATCTGCTAGGCTGTGCGGAATATCACCACTTCTATTGGGCCCATAAACTACTTCACTTTTACTGTCTGTGATTTCCTTTATGATATCCCATAATTCATTCAGATTGGTTCTTTCTCCACAAGCAACATTATAGACTTGATTAACTGATTCTTTGTTTTGTGAGAACATAGCTAAGGTATTAGCTTTTATAGCATTGCTTATATATGTGAAATCTCTAGAAAAACTGCCATCTCCGTTTATAATAGGAGAATTATTACATAGTGCAGCCTTGAAAAACAATGGAATTACAGCAGCGTAAGCACCATTAGGGTCTTGATTAGGTCCGAACACATTGAAGTATCTTAATCCTATGTATTCAAATGAATCGAAAGTGTTTTTATAAACTTCTGCATAGAGTTCATTCACTAACTTTGTTATTGCATAAGGACTCAAGGGGGAGCCTATTACATTTTCTTCTTTAGGGAGAGTGTTGCTATCTCCATAAGTTGAAGATGATGCTGCGAAGACTATTCTTTTTACATTGGTTTCTTTTACAGCATGAAATATATTTAGAGTACCTCCGATATTAACATGATTGGTTGTAAGAGGGTCTTTAATAGATCTTGGCACGGAGCCTAAGGCTGCTTGATGACTTACAAGATCTATATCTTTCATAACTTCCAAGCAAGTTTCAAAATTTCGAATGTCACCTTCTATGAATTCAAAATCAGGGTTTTTCAAAAAAGGGACAATGTTTTTTTTGAATCCATTAGAGAGATTGTCAAGCACTCTTACCTTGGCAACTCTATCATCTAGAAGCAAACTCTCAACAAGGTTGCTTCCAATAAATCCAGCCCCACCAGTAACTAAAATGTTTTGTTTTTTTATTCTATAATCTTCCATCAACAATTTCTTTGCTTAGAATACTTTTCACATCATATATAATGCCTTTCTCTGTTAATAGTGATTTTAAATCTAAATTGAGGAACTCCTTGTGTGAAACAGTTAAGATTATACCATCGTAATTACTAGAAAGATTTTCTTTATTAGAAAGTAAATTGATTCCATATTCATGCTTGACTTCTGAGCTTTTCGCCCAAGGATCATAGATACTAACGTTTAAACCGTAATCTATAAGTTCATTATATACATCAAGGGCTTTAGTATTTCTTATATCTGGACAATTTTCTTTAAAAGTAATTCCTAGCATTAATACATTCGCATCTTTAATTTTTATCTCTTTATCAATCATTAACTTTACAACTTGACTAGCTACATATTGCCCCATAGTATCATTCATCCTTCTTCCAGCTAGAATAATTTCTGGGTGATATCCTGCTTCTTGAGCTTTCTGTGCTAAATAATATGGGTCAACTCCTATACAATGTCCTCCGACCAATCCTGGCCTGAATGGCAAGAAATTCCATTTTGTTCCTGCTGCTTCCAAGACTTCTATTGTATCAATTCCAAGTGTATTAAAGATTTTTGCAAGTTCATTAACAAAAGCAATGTTAATGTCTCTTTGACTATTCTCTATAACCTTGGCTGCTTCTGCAACTTTTAATGAAGTCGCTTTAAATGTACCTGCAGTAATTACGGTTTTATATAATTGATCTATTGTTTCAGCTGCTTCAGGGTTAGAGCCCGATGTAACCTTTAATATTTTAGTAACTGTGTGTTTTTTGTCGCCAGGATTTATTCTTTCAGGGCTATACCCAACATGAAAATCTTTGTTCATTTTTAATCCAGAAAATGCTTCGAGAACTGGCACACAATCATCTTCAGTTGCTCCAGGATATACTGTAGATTCATAGATTACATAGTCGCCTTTATTTAGCGCCTTACCGACGGTTTCGCTTGCTTTAATAAGAGGAGTTAGTACGGGACGATTGTTTTTATCTGTCGGTGTAGGAACTGTAATAATAAAAGTATTACAGTTAGAAAGTAAGTCGGTTTCTGTAGTAAGAAAAAGGCCTGGTGAGCTCCAGTTACTAGATGTACGAATTACTGACTTTAAGTCTTCATCATGTACTTCTAGAGTAGAATCTATTCCAGAGTTTAATTCGTTCACTCTATCTTGATTTATGTCGAAGCCTAGAGAGGGAAATTTTTTAGCAAATTCCACTGCTAGTGGCAATCCAACATATCCTAGTCCTATTATGGCTATTTTATGATTCATTATATGTGTTTGTCTTGATGATTTATTTTAGTTGTTTATAGTATCAATGTAAAATTTCCTAATGATTACAATTGTTATTCCGATAAAGATCCCTATAATTGAACCTAAGAATATACTTATTATAAGAGATTGTGCTGTAGCTCTCAATGGAGAGTATGGTTTATCTATAAGGATGAATAGTGGTTTCTGGTTTTGGATTTCATAGTCCGCGATTTCAATGCTTTTCTTTATTTCTATCAGTGCACTTATGTTGCCTTGGTTTTCAATATTTAGTTTGTTTCTAGTTAATTCCGATTCACGCGAAATTAAACCCCTTGAAGAATCATCAAACTGAGCTAGCAATCTACTTTTAGAAGATATTAAATTATCCAAGGAGTCTGCTTTTGATTTTAAAACTTTAATTGATTTAGTATGATCTGCAAGTACTTGTTCTTCAAAGAAGTTTTTAATGTTTTCATAGAACGAACTTGCAAGATCAATAGATAAGCTTTCTACTTCGGTTATAGATTTAACTGTGAAAATTCCCGACTCTTCATTTAGATTTATCCTGAGAAGCGCGTTTTCTCTATTTTTTTCGTTGCCTATTGTTTTATTAAAAATTGAAAGAAATGCCCTTCTTTCATCTTTATTAAATAAATCTATGTCTCTTTTTTCATATTTAAAACCCTTCATGGAGGGCGTATTTTCAGACCATTTATCAGCTAGGTTATAACTACTTATTATATTATTCGCTAGGTAGTCACTGTTAGTGGTCGAGGAAGTAAATAATACATCACCAATCATTTTTTTACTTCTAGCGACTTCAATAATTTTATAAGGATTTGTTTTGCTAGAATTTCCTCTATTTATTCCGAAAGAACCTAATAGACCACCAAGTGCGCCTAGACTGCTTCCACCTTGTCCTTCAACTATAAACCTAACTTCAGCAACATATTGTGGAACATGGTTTAGTGTTTTATATGTGAAATACCCAATGAACGGGAGTGTGATCAGTCCTATTAATAACCAATTTTTGATAATATGAATCGCATATTCTTGAAGTTTTAAAATAAGCGTTTTAAGTGTTATTTCTTCTTCTATATTGTAGTCTGCTGAGTTCTTCATAAATTATTTTATATTATGAAATTAAATTTCTTACCTCTCACAGTATACTATATAGTATCTGTTAGTAATACTTCTAAGTAGTGGCCTTATACCAATCGTCTTACTTGGAGATTTCCAGAATTCATGATCTTTAATTTTCCACCCTGCTTTATTAAGAAGCATATCGAATTGTTTCGGTTCGAATTCATGATAATGTCTATCCCACGGATCATTTTCATTCCAGTAAGCTTTAGCGAACCATAGACTGAGTGGGATTGATGCAACTAATTTTGGTGCTTTTATTTCTCTTAAAAGATTGAAAGGAGCAACCATGTGTTCAAATATTTCAAAAGCAGTCACAACATCATAACCGGATGTTTTTACCTCTTCATACTCTAAATCAAGGTCTTGATTCTCTTTAGTATTGTCAACATAATAACCTTGATCTTTCATTATCTTGCTAAAATTATTGGGTATGCCTAGATCTAATAATTTACTACCACTATCTATATGTTTGTTTAAGAATTGTAAAGTAAGAAAGTATCGTCGAGATAGACTTTCATTGTTTAGATTGTAAGTAGAATTGATTTGTTTAAGAGATTGAAACTTCACTTTAATTCTTATATAGATTAGTTAAATTTTTAGCTGTTGTTTTCCAATTGTACTTACTTATTACAGCTCTATATCCGTTGTTTCCAAGTCTCTTATAATCTGTATTATATAATTCAAGAATTTTAAGAGCACAATCTTTATGGTCCTTATTATTATATACAACTCCTGCTTCAGTAGAGG
>CALIQO010000342.1 GCA_938044055.1 uncultured Saprospiraceae bacterium | reverse complement strand
GCGGCGTTATTGATTTTATGGACTTCCGCCAACTCTTACTCTACGTGACCAAGGAGATCGACGTATTCCCAGCAGAATATCAGTGGAGAATAGTTGAGGCTGGTGCAACAGTTAATGATGAAAACAAAGATTCACTTAATTCTGTGCATAGCTATTCCATGCTTATGGAAGTTGATCACGACATGGAGGACATAGACTTTATGGTTGTGCAACTGGGTAACATTGTAGATACGCCTGAAGAAGTAAACGCTAGGGATGTAATAACTACAAGAAACATCGATCCGTCAATAATTACCTTGACCGATCAAGACCTGGTTTTAAAGATGAGATATCTTCTGAATCCTTGGACGCAGACGACTCCTACCCTATTTCCTAATCCAGTTCTGGATAATCTTACTGTAGATTTTTACACTTCAGAAAAAGGGCAGGCTGATATCAATATCTATAACCTCGACGGTAAATTGATGAAAAGAGAATCCATCAGAGGTGTTGAAGGCCAGAACCAACAACAACTTAATGTCGGTGATCTTCCTACCGGTCTTTACATCTACACCATTAAGGTTGATGGTGTTATGCACAGAGGAAAATTAATGAAAGAATAATAATCCCTTGAATTTCAAGAATAGGCCATTTTCTGTAAAAAGGAAATGGCCTTTCTTTTTTATATTCTTTTATCAACGTAAGAGTAGTAGCTTACAGCATGTATATTGCATGCATCAGTAGTTATACTTCTTGCCATAAAATTCAGAAGCGCAAGGAAGACGTGTGTTGGTGCTCGTTGTTGCAAACAATCACTCAACTTACTGTGGATCGCTTTTTAAAATCTATAACTTTTCTATCTTCTTTACGATCATCTCATCGTCCTTAAATAGAATAAGTGCATACGTTCCTTTTTTCAATTCTTTGGAATTGATTAGCTGGTCAGAAACTGTTCCCTGGTCCACTTTTTTCTTATCGTCAAAACTAACCAGTGTATAACTATAACCATTATACTTTCTTTCCTTTATAACGATGAAATTGATAAAGGTAGATGAAACTACTCTCTCAGAAGTCTCTAAAGAAACGATTCCTTTCTCTGCATTGATTCGCTCATTTATCTCTGCTAAGGATAATGAGGATGAAGCGATCGATTGAGAATTACCGATGTGGCATAATGCCACCATACTTAGTGTAATTAAAATTGATTTCATGGTTCGTCATTTTGTGTTGTGGGTTCCGCTACAATCCATGCAAGGAGTAGTCCAGACAGCTAGAGAAGCATACTTAATCGTCAATTATCATAGGGTATTGATAGGTAGGTGTCCTATAAATAACTTAAATTGACAACCAGATTACAAAATTAAATTCCACCTAGTGAGATACTGCTTTTTCATATTCTTGATAACTATAGGTTGTAATAGAAAAATTGCTGTCCTAGATTCAACACCTCATCCGATGCTATGGATGGAAGGAGAATGGGTTAGAGACAACAACCAAGAAGGAGTAGTCACCTATGAAAACTGGAAATCACAAGACATCTATACGATGCGTGGACATGGATATACTATGAAAGGTCGGGATACCACTTTCAATGAACATATGCTTATCAAGAAACATGGGACTCATTACAGATTAAGTGTAGCAACTAGTGGCAATAGAGATACCGTTCACTTTAAGGTGAATATGTTTAACGAATCGGGCTTCGTGGCATCTAATCCTGAACATGATTTCCCTCAGCACATCAAGTACATCAATCAGGGTGATAAGATGAAAGCCCTTGTTTATAGCAAGGAACACCGCATTAATTTTCTTTTCTCAAGAAAGAAACTGCCTAGCCAATAGACTATATTTAGACCATCTACTAGGGTAAAATCATGATTATTCTCTTACCTTCGCGGCGTGGAAAGTTATAAAATCAAGATAAAACAATTCGAAGGTCCTTTCGATCTTTTATTATTCTTTATCGAACGAGATGAGCTAGATATAAATGATATTCCTATAGCTGTAATAACCGACGATTTTCTTGCATATATAAAAGAACTAGAAACCCTTAACATAGATGTTGCCAGCGAATTTATTCTTGTAGCTGCTACCCTTATGAGAATTAAAGCTAAAATGCTGATTCCTCGTAAGGAAATCGATGAGGAAGGCAATGAAATAGATCCACGAGAAGAATTGACTAGGCGACTCTTGGAATACAAGAAGTACAAGGAGATTCTTGATGATATGAGAAATCTCGAGAGTACGCAATCTGTAAGATTTGAGAAAAACGGAATCTCTTCAGAATTAAAAGACATTGCTAATAAAGCGCTTGTTGATATAGAGCTAGAATCGCTGACCATGTTTAAGCTACTTAAAACTTTTGAGCGGTTGATGTCTAAGTACGAAGATAGAAAGAATCGAACCCATCACGAGATTGTAAAGTTTAAGTATACAATTGAAGATCAGCAGAAATTTATCTTTTCTAGATTAAAGAAGAAAGGCTCTGCCTCCTTTGTATCCTTATTCGAAAAACTGGACAATAGAATCCATGCCATTGTTACCTTCCTCAGTCTGCTAGAAATGCTCAACCTTCAGAAGGTTAAAATCCAGCAAAGGGAAGGACTAAACAATTTCGAAATTTCGATGATTACCTCCTAATCACTCAGCCTTAATACGTATGAAAAATTATTCTAAGATTACTGCCGACTATCTTCACATCGGCCATGGAGAGCTGATGAAAAACAAGGTCCTTATTCATGATAAAGGCACCATTATAGATATAGTTGATCAATCCTCAGTCGATGATTCTGATGTCCATCACTTCAGTGGCATAATCTGCCCTGGCTTCATCAACACCCACTGCCATATGGAGCTCAGTCATATGATAGGGAGGATAGATACAGGCACAGGATTATTGCCCTTCTTACAAGCAGTTGTAGGATATCGAGATATAGAACAGTCGGTTATCGATCAAGCCATTGTAGATGGAGATGCAGAAATGAAAAAAAATGGGATCGTAGCTGTAGGAGACATCAGTAATAAATCCGACACTGCACTTGTTAAGAAAAACAGTTCGATCAGATATTACACCTTCGTGGAGATGTTTGACTTTTTACAATCTCAGATGACTGAGGCCACTATAGAACAGTATGGACCTGTACATGCCAGTCATAGTAATGATGCTGGTAACAAAAAGTCATATGTGCCTCATGCTCCTTACACAGTTAGTCCAGAGCTCTTCTCATACATTAAAGAGAACAATCCGTCGGGAAGCACTGTATCTATTCATAATCAAGAAACAGCCCATGAGAACAACCTCTTCCTCGAGAAGAAAGGTGGTTTCTTAGATTTTTATAAGGGATTTGGTTTTACGCTAGACCATTTTCAGGCATCGGGCAGAACAGCTATTCACTATGCTATGCAACATATGGATGCTAGCCAGAAAACACTCTTCGTCCACAATACGATGACAACTAGGGAAGACATCGCTGAAGCTCAAGCCTGGAGTGATCACATCTTCTGGGCTACATGCCCGAGTGCCAATCTATATATTGAAAACAGGTTGCCTGATTATCAAGCATTCATAGACAAGAAAGCACGGATGACAATCGGAACTGATAGCTTAAGTTCTAACTGGTGCTTATCTATTCTAGAGGAGATGAAAACCATCCAGAAGTATAAATCATTTATACCTCTGTCTACGATTCTTACATGGGCTACTTCTAATGGTGCCGCTGCCCTAGGTTATAACGATTTAGGAACATTTGTCCCTGGAACGAAACCTGGAATCAACCTGATAAATCTTGTAGGAAACGAACCTTCTTTAGAAAAATCTACCTTGACTGTTATCGCCTAAATTACTAGAACAAGACTTCTATGTCGAAACCCACAACTGTATGAGGTGGAACATAACCTGGAAATCCTTTCTCTCCATATGCGAGTCTAGATGGAACCAGTAGGACGCCCTTACTTCCAGAACTGAAGTATGTCAATCCTTCATTCCAGCCTTGATTCATCTGTCCTATCTGAAAAGAAAGAGGAGTGCCTCGACTATAACTAGAATCGAATTCTCTACCATCCATAAAATATCCTCGATAATGAGCTTTAACCCTTTCTCCATATCTTAAAGTAGGACCATTACCCGGTTCAGTGATGGCATAATACAATCCAGTTTCTGTGCGCTTTACGGATAAGTTTCGCTCCATCGCATAATCTATAATGGCATTCTGATCTATCTCTCCTTGATTCTTCGGGTTATCGAAATATCCTCGATACAATTCCGACAGATTAGGATCTACCTTTCCCTCTTTTTCTTTTACATCTGACTTACAGGATAGAACAGATACGGCTAGGATAACCACAATATATAATGCACTTCTAATATTCATAAGCTTCTAGATGATGATCATTAATCGCTAAGATACATACAATAAGAATTCTCTTTCACTATTTACAAAACGATTTTTCTTGTGTAATTTACACCTTCATACATAACTACTCTGACAATGGCTAAATCTTCTTTTCAATCCATCATAGATTCCTCTACACCGACTTTAATAGACTTTTACGCTACGTGGTGTGGGCCGTGTAAGGCATTCGCGCCGACCTTGAATCAATTAAAGAAAAAAGTAGGAGAACAAGCACGAATCATAAAAATTGACATCGATAAGAATCCTTCCCTTGCCACTAAATTAAATGTGAAATCTGTTCCAACTCTTATGATCTATAAGG
>CALIQO010000341.1 GCA_938044055.1 uncultured Saprospiraceae bacterium | reverse complement strand
GGAAGAACAAGTTTTAATTAGGAATGGACAATGAGCAATTATTAATTCTTTAAGCCATGGCTCGAGCTTAGACATCAATAGATATGGTAACAATCGTGAACAGATCTTCTAAAGAACCGAGGAAGCGCATCAGCGTTTCTTTAAATGAAGAATGAGGGCCTTTATTTAGTTCTGATTTAAAAACTTCTTTCTTTTAAACAAGAAAGGAGAAAACCACATCAGTGATTTTCTCCTTAACTTAATCCAGTCTTACACTTTCCTATAGCTTTACAAGTTTTCATGATAGAAAGTTCTCTACCTTTTCTAACCTGCTCCCACTTAAGGAAACACATTTTCAACTTTACTGGTCAGTTTCTCAAAAAGCCCAGTTCATTCTCCAATAATTCCAGTTTCAATTCTCAATAAAAATAACAGTTGATTCAATTCTCAATAAAAAATCCTGTTATTCAATTCCCAACACAAAGTCCAGTAGTTCAATTCTCAACTTATCCAGTGTATTCAATTCTCAATTTTTCCATCAGAGCTTTAGTTTCATTCGCAATGAGTGGAAATGTTTTTTTCTCATTATTCACCCTTTTGACTGAGCAAGTTCTAAGTAGTCACATGTTAAATATGTAAGATACCCGTCATATGAGACTGTATGTCTAGTGACTTGTAATAAGATGGGAATTAAGAATAGCCTATATCACTGAATATCAGAATGTTATCCAGTCACTTGATTTGAAAAAAAATCTATGGAATCAATTATCCTTTAGGATACACATCTTGCCACTGTAATACACCTCCGAGAAGGTTCCTAACCTTGGTGAATCCGAGTTGCATCATGGCTTGCTTAGCATTGCCACTACGGGCACCAGATCTACAATGAACAACAATCTCTTTTTCCTTGTGTTCTTCTAAGTCCGGAAGTGCAGTCATTAAGTTGCCGAGGGGAATAAGCTTAGCGCCTAGGTTAAACTCTTTATACTCGTAATCTTCTCGTACATCGATGAATAAGAAGTCGTCGCCTCTATCCATCTTTTCTTTTAACTCTTGTACGGTTATGTCTTGCATGATCTTGATTTATATTCTGTTGTGGTTATAACAGGTCAAGTGATAAAATGATTCTCTAGAGAAGGATTAATTGCATCCAGGAGGTCTTTCTGAGGAGACCTTTACTTTGAACTTAGTACCTCTTTCAATGACTCTTCCTGGATCATAATACGGTTCTTGTTCTACAATGATGGCATTGTCATCTCCTGCAAGAGAAGCAGGTTCTATTTCCCCTAAGTCAAACTTAAGATTCTTTAATAAAAATCTTGCTTTACCTACAGTCATACATCGAACATCAACAACGGCTGCAGTTCCTCCTGATTGCTCGCTCAGAACGAAATCTAGCGTTCCTCCTTTTTCAATCTCTACATCGTTGCGTTCTATATCCCGATTAGCGATGATTTTTCCATCATACCAGACTTCAAGAATGTGATTAGGCTCTCCTGGGTCATAGGTAAACTTCTTGATATTAGCATTGATATTGAGGTGCTGGAGCTCCTTTCTCTTTTGCTCGAAATCGCGACCATATAAGGTAGGTAGATCTGAGAATTTAATTCGATCTGCATTAAACTTGGTAATGGTTACATAGATCTTTCTGTTTTCCTTAACCTTGGCTCCACCCTTAGGATTCTGATCAAGAATCTCCCCTCCAGGCTTCCCGACAATATGTGTAGAATCATTTACAACAATCTCAAAGGTTTTATCCTCTGCATTCTTAGTGGCCTCCTCCAATTGGGTTCCGACATAATCTGGCATGTCGAGTTCCTGGCCATGATTGGTATAAAACCTCAACCATAATAGGGTTAACATCAATACTCCTACGACAAAAAGGAATATGTATAGCAATTGAAATAAAAATTGTTTCCTAGTCAAAACAGAAAATTTTAATTGTGTTTCTCATTTTAATCGGATCGACTCTTTAACGATCGATCTAGATGCAAAAGTACAAATAATCACACATGATGCTTTTTTATTATATCATTCGTTGTGATTTTTCTACCATTCGCCGTACCATTACGATGTTTCGGCATTGAAAGCTATGAATAAAGAGATCCTCAGACTAGCCATTCCTAATATCTTATCTAACATTTCTATTCCTCTATTATCCTCGGTAGATACCATACTTATGGGACAATTATCTGTTGCCCATCTAGGTGCAGTGGGGCTGGGAAGCATGATCTTTAATTTTATCTACTGGAACTTCGGATTCCTGAGAATGGGGACAACAGGAATGACTGCACAAGCATACGGTGGAGATGATAAGCAAGCAATGATACTTACCTTATTAAGAAGTCTGCTGCTGGGACTCATAATAGCGATCATCATTCTTCTACTGAGGACGCCACTATATCACTTATCTTCATACGCCATGAGCGTCCAGTCCGACCAAGGAGACATGGTCGCCACCTATTTTTATATTAGATTGTGGGCGGCACCGGCTACCCTGATGTTGTATGGCCTCATGGGATGGTTCTTCGGAATGCAGAATGCCATCATCCCTCTTATCCTGACCATCTTGATTAATGGTTGTAATATTATACTCAGCTATATTCTGGTTTACAACCTAGGATGGGAAATCTCAGGTGTGGCCTGGGGAACCGTGATCGCACAATATGTAGGCGTCTTCTGTGCTTTCATATTCCTTCTATATTCTTACCGTTCATATTTTAAATACTATCGCCGGAAAGCACTCACTCAACTAGATGGGCTCAAGCATTTCTTCTCCGTCAATCGCGACTTATTCATCCGAACAGTAGCCTTGACCTTTGCTTTTGCATTTTTCTATAGGCAATCAAGCGATAGCGGTGTTGCCATTCTAGCAATCAATGTTGTCTTGCTTCAATTTATCAATTGGATGTCTTATGGTGTCGATGGATTCGCTTATGCAGCAGAAAGTATTGTTGGAAAATATAAAGGAAGGCAAGATTCCCCTCGCTTAAACCTCGCTATACGTCAATCCTTGGTCTGGGGCGGTGTGCTAGCTATAGGATTTGCGTTGTTGTTCTGGCTCTGTGGCGATTATCTTTTCTCCATATTCACAACAGATACCCACGTAGCTAAGGATGCCAGAACTTTTCTGCCCTGGGTGATAGCTTTTCCTATTTTTTCATTCTGGTGTTATATCTGGGATGGTATATTCATCGGATTGACTGCTTCTCGAGCAATGAGGAATACCATGTATGTAGCGCTCGGTGTATACCTATTGATCTACTTCTCGCTATCCTCTACACTAGGAAATCATGCCTTGTGGTTGGCCCTACTTTCCATGATGGTGGTACGAGGAGGAGGCCAGTATCTTTTGTATAAAAAATACGGGGCTCAGCTGCAATAAGGCCAGTAACTTCCCTTTATTTTATCTGTAGGTATATCCCACAGTAATTCCCATCCATCTTCCTGGCATAGGAACAAGGTTCGTCTCTGTAAACGATGCATCGAACAAGTTACTGGCAAATAAACTGACTTGCATCTGCTTGCCATAATACCCTACTCTGGCATCAACCACATTATAATTATCTAAGTTTAATCGATCTACATACCGAACATAGATAGATGATCTGAATAAATCGGAAAGGCCTATTTGCGCTCCAGCGGTCACATGATTGCTTATTAAGTCAAGGGCATACCTACTGATGCTTGCATCTACATTATTCTCTCCGTCTAATCGTGTATAATTAGCCGTGAGACTTACACGCTCGTTGATCTTAAAATTACTGTTGAGTTCTACTCCCGTGACTACTACTTCACCGATATTATTAGGAAACCACTTGTCGTCCTCGTTCTCTTTACTCCAGTCGATCAGATTGGTACTGTTCCTTCTAAACCCAGAAATCTGGATGTCAACCTTTCTATTGTTGTACTTCACACCTACTTCTGTAGTAAGCGCTGTTTCTGGTTCGAGGTCTGGATTACCAAGGTTGGCTCTATCCTCATAAAACAGATCTGTATAAGTGGGCACTCTCCAAGTAGAACCCACATTGCCATATACTTTAAACTCACCGTTGATGGCATAGCCTAAATCTAAACCAGGGAATATCTTTGCTCCAAAATCCGTATACCTATAAGCTGCAAATCCCGGCGTTACATCTAACTTTCCTTCTAACAAACTAAATCGTTGTTCCATATTGAAACCAAGGGTTGTACGGGTGCGTTCGCCTAGGTTATTCGAAGCAAGATCATCATACCTGAAGTCCACACCTACTCCTAGGACACCAAGTGCATTGATATAACTACCATTGATTTCTCCTCCATAGGTATTGCCGATGTGGAAGTTTCTGAAAATGGATGGATTGCTTCTTATAAAGTGATACTCATCTTGGTTTCTCCTCCAGAAGACAGAAGGCGTAATCTTGAGATTGCCTTTATTGATCCGGTATTGAGCAGAAACGATACTGGTTCCTATCTCTTCGTATTGTTCTGTAAAGTCTGGGCTAGCGTAGAAGCCATTCGCCCCGAAAGTTCTTCCCGTATACGCTGCATTTAACAGCAAGTTGTTATCACCGATGGCAATATCAGATTGGTAAAAAAAATTGTCCAGCGTATAGTCTGTGTTGAATCGATATCCTTCTGAGAAGGTTTTAGAAAACCCTATAGAGTGATTGGCGTTTCCAGCTGGTAAGGTTGCATTAGCAGCAATCCTTCCGGATGCATGCTTCGAGTACTGTGTAGACAGATTGATGGATTGTTCTCTTCCTTTTTTCGTTACTATATTTATCGCTCCCGCAAATGCATTCTGCCCGTACCTTCTGGCAGCAGGACCTTTAAGCACCTCTATTCGTTCTATCTGCTCAAGGTCAACAGGGAGGTTCATGGTATGATGGCCAGTCTGTGGGTCAGACATATTGACGCCATTAACCATGACCAATACTTGGTCAAAGGTTCCTCCACGTAGACTAATATCTGCTTGGATTCCATGGATTCCTCTTCTTCTGATATCAACTCCTGCAACATACTGCAACAGTTCAGCAACCGATTGTACGGGTGCTGTCTCTATTGCCTTACGATCGATAATGTTTATGGTTCTGCTGGATTCAGCATATCCTATTTCTAGACGCTTATCTTGGATCAAGATTTCGTCTACATCCACAGATAAGCTATCGTCTTGTGCTTGGATGGACATACACCCTATAAGGGTGAGAAAAGTGAAGATTGTTTTCATGCGTTGTCATTTAACAAGCCGCAAAACTAGTTACAAATCGGTATTAAGGAAAAAAAAGAGACAATTTATATAACCAATAATTTTCGCTGACAATATAAAAACCTATTGAGTCTAAAACAGTTGTATGACTTAAAGCAGGTAGATGAAAACGCTCAGACTTATCCTAGGTGATCAACTGAATCACAGACACAGTTGGTATCAAGGTCCTCAAGATGACTTTATATACCTGCTGATGGAGGTCAGGCAAGAAACAGATTATGTCAATCATCATATACAGAAAGTTGTAGCATTTTTTCTCGCCATGCGTGCTTTCGCAGATTTTCTAGAAAAGAAAAACAACCATGTAATTTACTTAAAACTGGACAGCCCTAAAAACCTCCATTCCTTCCATGAAAACATACGGAGCGTTATAGCAGAACACGATATTGAAAAAGTAGAATATCAGCTGCCAGATGAATATAGAATAGATGTGCAATTGTCCAATCTCTGCGCCGATTTATCGATTCCAAGTCAAGTATACGATACAGAGCATTTTCTAACGGAAAGGAATGAATTGTCTAACTTCTTCGAAGGGAAGAAAACATATTTAATGGAATCCTTTTATCGCTTTATGCGTAAGAAATATGATATCCTTATGGATGGCTCTAAGCCTATTACTGGAAAATGGAATTACGACAAAGAAAACAGGAAGAAACTCGCAGCCAAGGTTAAAATCCCAGCTCCGAAAGAATTTAATAGAAATGTTACAACGGTTGTAGAAATGATCGATGTACACGGTGTGTCATACATAGGAAGAATAGATAAAGAAAACTTTATCTGGCCCGTAACCCGAGCTGAAGGACTTGAGTTATTAAATTTTTTTATTGAGTTCCTACTGCCTAGTTTCGGATTATTTCAGGATGCTACACATCCTTACGAGTGGTCTTTGTTCCACAGCAGGTTATCTTTCTTAATCAATGTCAAGTTAATATGCCCACTTGAAGTGATTAAAAAAGTAGAAGAAGCTTACCATCAGCGGGATGAAGTTACCATCAGTCAAGCAGAAGGATTCATAAGACAGATTCTAGGTTGGCGAGAATACATGCGAGGCGTATACTGGGCACACATGCCAGCCTATGCGGACTTAAATTTCTTTTCGCATAATAGGAAATTACCTAGTTGGTTCTGGACGGGTAAAACCAAAATGCATTGTGTCAGTCATGCCATCGAGCAGTCTTTAGATTATGCTTATGCGCATCACATACAACGATTGATGATTACAGGTAATTTTACGCTCCTGGCAGGCATCCATCCTGACGAAGTAGATGCATGGTATCTAGGCATATATATTGATTCCTTGCAGTGGGTAGAAATCACCAACACTAGAGGCATGAGTCAGTATGCCGATGGTGGCATAGTAGGAACCAAACCATATGTTTCTTCAGCGAATTATATTGACAAGATGGGCCACTATTGCAAGTCTTGCCACTATAATAAAAAGATAAAAAATGGTGACAGGGCTTGTCCTTTTAACAGCTTGTACTGGCACTTCTATGACCGCCATGATGCGCTACTTAGAAAAAACCCTAGAATCGGAATGATGTACAGAATCTGGGATAAAATGAAAGTAGAGGATAAGGAATCTATCCTTACACAAGCAGACAATTACCTCGAAAACATTGAAAAGCTCTAACCTTTATGTCAGCGATAGAGGCAGTTCAGTTAACCTTTTTCCTGTCAGTCTTTTTACAGCGTTGCCAATAGCGGCAGCAATAGGACCGAGCGGTGGTTCCCCTACCGGACCTGCATAATCTACTCCTTCTACCAAGACGGTATCAATCTCTCTAGGAGAATGCTTCATCATGGCCATTTTATAAGAACCATAATTAGTAGGGTATAGTTTATTTTCTCTTAAGTCCATCTTCTCATGCATCGAAGCACTTATTCCCATGATTACGCATCCTTCTACTTGAGCACGGACTTGATCTGGGTTAACCGCAATGCCACAATCGAATCCTACAGTAACCTTGTGTACCCGTATCTCACTATCTTCAATAGAAACCTCAGCTACATGTGCACAAGGCGAACCCGCATCAACACTTGCAGCGAATCCCATGGCTCGATTGCCTTCTGCTTGATCGCGATATCCTGCCTTCTCTACACATGCAGAAATCACATTCTTTAATCGGATACCATCTTCATCATCTGGTATATAATCAAGCCTAAATTGTACAGGGTCTTTTCCGGCTTTAAGCGCTAACTCATCCATCATACTTTCTATGGCAAATGTATTGGCCAGAAGTCCTAAACTGCGCCAGAAACTTGTAGCAAATGGCAAACTTGTATGATAGGTGACAGCTCTATGATTAGGAATACTTCGATACATAATGGATCCGCCACGTATGGCTCCGATATCTGCACCTACAACAGTCCCTGCTATGCTGGGAACCAAGGCAGAATTAAACATCACATCCCCAGAACTAAAATTATGTTCTATGGCTAGCAACTGCCCTGATGGAGAGACTTTCCCTTTCATTACGTGATGGGTCGGTGGTCGGAATGTATCGTTCTGAAATTCTTGTTTCCGGTCGAAAAAACATTTTACAGGCCGCCCACAAGCTTTAGACATTAAGGCCGCTTGTACAGCATTGGGTGTATGCAATCTTCTGCCGAATCCACCACCCAAGTAAGTAGGAATAACATTCACATCTTTCGCCTTTATGCCTAGGGCTTTGGCAACCGATTTTTGCGTAAGCGCAACTACCTGAGTAGACATCATTATGGTAACTTTATCATC
>CALIQO010000340.1 GCA_938044055.1 uncultured Saprospiraceae bacterium | reverse complement strand
GCACATCCCACCAAGCATCCGGCGACTACCTTGAACCAATGAATTTTCTTAAGTAATACGCCCGCAGCAAATCTCCCTATAGCAAATGCTCCAGCAAGTAGAGCTCCGGCTTGAACACTCATACTCGCTGGCATTTTAAGTATATCTTGATAAAATGAAGGTGTCCACGTCTGGAAGCTCTGTTCTATTAAGACAAATAAAAAAACACTCAAGACGAACAATCCCACCAGAGGAAGAATAACCAACTTCAACATTGCCAGAAAATCTTCTGTAACAGATCGAGATTCTAACCTAGCACTAGACTCATCGAGGGGCGATACCCATAACAATCCAAAGGCCAACAATGATAGGCCACCGAGAATCCAGTACACACTCAACCAGTACATAGAATTAGGATTTAAATCATCTATGAAGAGACTGAAAAGAACATTACCCAGTAAGACCCCCACCATGAAAAAACCTTCCAGATAACTCATAAAACTAGAGTGCTCCTTTTCATCGCTTGTAACCAAGCCGATCGTTGCGAATACCGTTACTTTAATCAAAGCGAATGAAACACCGATGATCAAAAACAAAACTTTAAAGTACCAGAAACCATCGGTAAATGGCATCACAAAACATCCTATAGATACCAATGCTAGTCCAGTGAGCATGGCTTTCTTCAATCCAAACTTAGGCAGTAACGATGCCAATAAAAAGGATGCCACTGCAATCGGTAGATCCTTGAATGCTTCTAATACACTAGCCGCCGATTCTGATACATCGAAATTCCGCCTCACTTGTAAAATTACAGCTCCTACACTGTTTAATAAAATGGCAAACACGAAGTAATTGACATATAGAGATAACTTAATTTTACGGTTGTTCATAATTGTGATTGTGTCTTCAATAAATTTATCATCTTGAGTGTAACCCCATTCGTCCACCCGAATCCATCTTGAACTGGATATTCTCCTCCCCCACTTTCTAGATGGGTTTCTACAACATTGTACTTCTCCATTATTTTACCGGTCTGCTTATAAACTGTATCGACTAGATTGACCCATCGGTTCATAATTTCTTTACTAAGTTCATGGTAACCATAATTAGTAAGTCCCATTACAGTCATCCATTGTAGAGGAGCCCAGCCATTAGGGGCATCCCATTGCTGTCCCGAAGTAATATCTGTTGTCAATACGCCACCATCACTCAAGAGTTTCTCTCTAAGTACTTTTACACATTTTTCTGCCTGCATCTCATCAGCAAGATTAAAACTCAAAGGGAATATTCCTGCTGCAGAGACAACATCACTTACTTGATTCGTCGATACCCTATAATCACAGAAATATCCTAAGTCTCCATGCCACATATGAGACAGGATACTCTTTTTCCTTTTTACTGCTAGCAGCCTATACCATGGTGCCTTATCTGAATCCCCCATCTCTTCATACCATGAAGCCAGTTTAGATTCCATATAGAATAGGAGACAGTTCAGGTCTACTGGTGCAATATCTATTGTCGATAAGGTAGAAAGATCCATCTTATCCCTACACCATCGAGAAGAAAAATCCCACCCTGATTCGCAAGCGGCTTTTATATTGAGTAAAAGACCTGCACCATCATGAGCTTGGTTTTCAAGTAATTCAATATCATCCTGAAACATCTCAGCACGTGGAGCAACGACATCATCATAATACCTATTAAGTAATACTTCTGATCCTAGATCTAATCGCCTATCAGAATAATTTTCCGGAGTTCCCACCCAGAAAGCATGTTCTTTCTCTAGAGAATCGATATAGGGAGTAATCGCAGCAATTCCTTTTTTATCATACAACAGTTCTAACATAAGCACATAAAAAGGAGGTTGAGATCGACTGAGAAAATAAGATCTATTTCCATTAGGTATAAATCCATACGTGTCTATGAGGAATTTAAAGTTGTCAATCATCGATTGAATCATATCCCACCTTCCACTTTCCGCCAGCCCCAGCATAGTAAAGAAGCTGTCCCAGTAATACACTTCATTAAACCTTCCTCCAGGAACAGTATAATCATATGGTAATGGAATCAGCGTTGAGTACGCGTCTAATACTTGGGGCCTTCTAGCAAGATGATCCCACAACTGCTCTATATGTTCCACAAGAGATAAGCAGGGGTTGCTTTTAAACTCAGAATGATGTGATTGTATACTAAAATGAGCCTTAAAAAAAGCATGGATGTTAGCTTCTGTTTTCGGCTGAAGAGCATTATAAGCATCCAAAAGATCGGCAGGATCTAAAGAGAAAGTACTATCTGATATGGCTTTACCGTCTGACATCACTTTATACTTGTGCAGAGTCTTAAAAAGGGGCCCCAGCCTTTTATCCATTTCTATTGTACGCATATTCCTCCAAAAGTAAAAAATACTTAGTCTTCTCATAGTTAAAGACTGGGCGCTTTACTTTTTAACAGAGATCTAGTTTAATATTTTGGATTTAATCAGAATAAACATTATATGTTTCGTATATTTATCATTAAGCACAATATCGTATCATGAAAACCAATCCAAGAGAAATCTTGATCTTTCTAGATCCAGAGTCAAGTAAAGACAAGAAAACGGTTGCCTATGCACGTACCACAACACCGTATGTGAAGACCATTGCCCATAAGGACAATCCTTCTACAGCAACTGCTTGGAAATCTATCCTGCGTACCCTCGATCTCCATCCTAAAAAACTGATGAATAAAGCCCATCCTGATTATCAGAAAAATATAAGAGGCATGGAGCTTGATCATGAAGGATGGCTTAATGTTCTGCAGAGAAATCCACACCTTATCAAGGCTCCTATTGCCATTAAGGGTAAGCAGATAATCTTGTGTGAGACACCGACTGACATTTATAGATTATAGGCATAATGAGCTTTTAATAGGATACTTAAACTGCTATTGAAAAATAAAAAAGGGGATTAATCAGTACTGATTAATCCCCTTTAAGTAATTATATATAATTAAGAGTTAGGAAGCCTTTTTAAATCGTTTGGTTTTATATTTTTCAATCTGAGATCTCAACTTGATAGATGCATTGTCAAGCGCTATGTCGTGTCTAGGTCCAGAAGCTTCTACGAATAAATCTTTCCCTTTTAACCGTGCTTGCAATTTAATTTTCTTGGAATCGTGTTTCATACCTCTAAAGAATACTTTAATAGATTCTATGAAAGGGTATTTACTAAAATACTTTTGGAGATTTTCTCTTGCATAACTTTCGAAGTAGTTACTGCTTTCCTTGATATCCTTTTCAACTTTAATATCCATTGTTTCAAGTATTAAAAATGGTTCCATAGATCGTACACCGATCTACATACAATATGTAAAAATCAGGAATAGAACTTTTTCTGCTCCACATGCTGTGACGCTAGCTTAATTATAAACAACTGATTCATCACCTCTTAATTCCCTATAGGAGATAGGAATTCATTAAATTCTATGAAAGGAGGAAATGGTGTTGTGGTGTTATAAGCAACTGTCAAAGCATTTAAATCACCCTTAAGTTAATAATAGTCCATATAATATGCAACTTACAGAAGATATTTGTCACGATGATTACTAAAAAATAAATCTAAATTGTAATTAATAACAAGGTAGTCTTACTGATCTTGTTTTTTCAGAAAAGTCAATACACATGGTGTACCTGACCTCCGTTCATGGGGATAGATTTCTTTAATGTTGGCAGAAAAAATAACAATATCACCCTTCTTAAGATTAGCTGGATTATTGCAGGCAATCAATCGTGTAGATTCTTCTTTTATAAAGATATGAGGGGCACTGTTGATGATCTCAATCACCCCTTGTGCCATAGTCATTTTCTTAACTTCCTTACGGTCCGACATACAATCTTCTGCCTGGGTTATTAAGTTATCCCCTTGTCTATTAGAATTCATATGGATAGTCTTACATCCCGTTAATAAAACAGTAAGAAAGAACATTATAATACTAGGATACATAGTATGCATTTTATAAGGAACGTAATTAATACTTAAAGAATTCTCTATGCCCATATTATTGTCTCTATTTCTGTTACTGCAGCTTTAAGGCCGTCCACATTCTTCCCCCCAGCAGAAGCGTAGAAAGGTTGACCTCCGCCACCTCCTTGGATGTGGCTTGCTAGTTGCCTTATGATTGTCCCCGCATTATACCTTTCTGTGAGATCCTTAGATACACATACATGCAACTGAGGCTTTCCATCATTGTTTACGCCAAGCACCACAACTCCACTTCCTATATCTGTAAGTATATTGTTAACCAAGGTTTTAGCACTCTTTCCATCTACATCTGATACCACTCCATTGACTACCTTGACACCATTAATTTCTTTTGCGGAAGCGACTAAATCTCCTTTAAGTGATTGTGCTTTCAGCGCTTGCAGACTCTCAACTTCTCTGCGTAAGTTCTTATTATCTGAAATAAGACTTTCTACTTGCTTTTCCAGTTGGGTAGAATTCTTAAACAAGCCTCGGATCGAATTGAGTTCATTCATTTCTCCTTGTACATAAGCTTCAGCCCCATCAGCCGTCACTGCTTCTATCCGCCTTACACCAGCAGCAATTGCTCCTTCTGATCGTATTTTAAATAGGCCTATACTTCCCGTATTACTCACATGGCACCCACCACATAATTCTCGAGAATAAGATGGATCGAAAGTGATCATCCT
>CALIQO010000339.1 GCA_938044055.1 uncultured Saprospiraceae bacterium | reverse complement strand
CTTGATTCCAAGCTCAGGATGAGGCAAAAGAATCAAAAGGACGAAATAGAAGAGGATCTTGACAGTCGCTTCATGACGAAACCGACCATTGATTTTGACGATGTCGGTGGGATGGATGAAGTCAAGAAAGAAATAGATTTGAAGATAATTAAACCGATGCTGCATCCAGAATTGTATAAGGCATACGGGAAGAAAGTGGGTGGAGGCATCTTGTTGTACGGACCTCCTGGATGCGGAAAAACCTTTATTGCTAAAGCAACTTCGGGCCAGGTTAATGCTAAGTTTATAAGTGTCGGCCTCAACGATATTCTTGACATGTGGATAGGCAATAGTGAGAAGAACCTACACGAGATTTTCGAACTTGCTAGACAGCACACACCCTGCGTATTGTTTATTGATGAGATCGATGCGCTCGGCGCGAGTAGAAGCGATATGAAACATTCCAGCAATAGGAATTTAATCAATCAATTTCTGCAAGAGCTGGACGGAATTGATAGTGCCAATGAAGGGGTCCTCATCATAGGGGCTACGAATACACCATGGAATTTAGATCCTGCCTTCAGAAGGCCAGGACGATTCGATCGGATCATTTTTATTCCTCCGCCCGATACCGATTCCAGAGAATCCATCATACGATTGAAACTTAAAAGCAAACCCACAGGCAATATAGACTATACGGCTCTGGCTAAGAAAACGAAAGAATTTTCTGGTGCCGATATTGATGCCATCATTGACATAGCTATTGAAGCGAAAATCGAAAAATCATTTGCAGACGGTGTACCCCAGCCACTCGAGACGAAAGACTTATTGCAGGCCATAAAAAGACACAAGCCCAGCACCCAGGATTGGTTTTCCAGTGCTAAAAACTTCGCATTGTTTGCCAATGATTCTGGGCTGTACGATGATGTACTGAATTATCTAAAGATTAAAAAGTAACATGATAGACAGCAGACTAGAAAAAGCGCAGTTGCTCATAAATCAAGACAGGTATAAGGAAGCACAGAAATTACTTGATTCCTTGATTAAAGAGGATCCTACGGATGTAAGGGTATTGTATATGATGGCTGAAGTTTACCTACAACAAGATCAATATCTGGAGGCGAATTCAATTATAGATAGCGCCATCGGGCTTTCACCGGAATCTGCATTCTTGATGACCATGAAAGCGAGGATAGCCTTATCTAATAATAAATATGATAAAGCGGAATCCCATCTTAAGCATGCCATAAGAATGGATCCTTTGAATGCCTATATTTTTGCTTTACTGGCAAGTGTAAAGATGACAAGAAAGTCATACGATGAAGCACTTGACCTGGCCGATAAGGCACTTGCCTTGGATGGAGAAAATCTGATGGCCTTAAATGTGAGAAGTTCTGCGCTTAATAAGCTTGACAGAAACGAAGAGTCATTTACGACCATAGAAGGTGCACTTAGAAACGATCCCAACAATGCGTACACCCATGCCAACTATGGATGGAATCTACTAGAGCAAGGAAAGCATAAGGAGGCGCTAGAACATTTTAAAGAATCACTAAGCAAAGACCCGAGTTTCAAGTACGCGCAATCTGGATTGCTAGAAGCGTTGAAAGCCTCCAATCCCATCTATAGAGCTTTCTTGAAGTATGCTTTCTGGATCGGCAATTTAACAGCGAAGTATCAGTGGGGCGTAATCATAGGATTTTATTTCTTGTTTAGAATACTGAGGAATATTTCTGAAAAAAGCGAAGCGCTAAAACCTTTCTTGACTCCACTTCTCATAGTGATGGGAATCCTTGCTTTTTCTACATGGATAATTGGCCCAGTCAGTAATTTGTTTCTTAGGTTTAATAAGTATGGTCAGTTACTGCTTAGCGCAAAAGAGAAGATAAGTTCAAATTTTGTTGCACTGAGTTTTGGTGTAGGATGTTATGGTCTCATCTTGTATTTTATATTTCGTGAAGACACATGGTTGGCTTTGACAATCTTTGGATTTACCATGATGCTGCCGTGCAGTGTTATGTTGTCCACCACTAAATCTAAAAACCTACTCCTTGTATACACGATTGGATTGACACTTGTAGGAATAATCGCCATCATCAAGATTTACACGGGGTCAGAATTAACCAATAACATGGCTACTTTATATGTCCTTGCTTATGTAGCTTTTCAGTGGGTCGCTAACTTTATGATTATCGGCGAGGATAATGTGTAGGTATAATCAAGGTCAATACTGGATAAAATCAAACTTTTCAGAAAATATAACAGCAAGATAAGCTGGAAGTTTTAAAGCTGGTTAAAGTCGAAATATATAAATGAAATTAAATCAATGAATGGTAGGCCTGTATAGATAGATGAAGGCTGTTTCAGAATGAAACAGCCTTCATCTTCGTTATTTTAGGATTACCAATCGGTCAGATGATGCAATACCTTGCTGCTCAACTTTAACAAGATATATTCCATTTAAGAAAGTGCCAGTAGAAACATTTATATCTAGGGCATTTCTGTTTGTCAAGCTTTGATATATGATTTTTCCTTGCATATTATAAATCCATACTTTGAAATTTTCATTGTTGCCTTCAGGCATCCTGATATAGACATAATCCTGAGTTGGGTTAGGGAATATAGAAATATGGGTGAGTGGATTGGAAGAAGAGAAACGCTGTTCAATATTAGGAGTACTACATTCTGAATCTTCAGAATCAATGGCATCTATGATTGCTTGCGCTGTGGCAATAAATAGGGTAGCACCTTCTGGATCGATGTCCTCAGGCGTTTTTGCATTAATTTTATCAATGAAACCTGCAAGCATGTCAATGGCAGATTCCGTTTTCCCTTCTTGAAATTTGCTCGCAGCCTTATCTAATTTACTCAACAGTGCGTTCTCAGTATTATTAGGTAAATCGAGATCAATAATCTCCGTACCTAGAATTGTTATTGCATTGCACACATCCATGATAGGATCGCATACATCACCAACTTCATCCCCAT
>CALIQO010000338.1 GCA_938044055.1 uncultured Saprospiraceae bacterium | reverse complement strand
ACCATTGCAACTGGAACTAATTCAACCACTATGGGTCATTTCACATCGGCTGCTGCTTTTTCTGAAACCACAATAGGTTCTTATAATACCATCGATAATAATGCTAGTAATGACTCATGGAACTCGGATAATCGAATTTTTACAATTGGTAATGGGGAAAATGAGAACAGTCGATCAGATGCTATGGTTGTCCTCAAAAATGGTAACACAACCATCGATGGTCGACTTGCTGCTAAAAAAGGAATCTTTTTTGGAGCAGATTCTGGAGGGCTTCCTACCTCTTTAGGAGCGGGAATAAGGGCTTTTTACGATGCAGGAGCCGGTAAAGATTTTGGGTCAATTTTCGCATACAATTATGGTACTGGGACCAGTAAAAATCTAATCTTACAACAACCTGGTGGAAATTTAGGTATAGGTGACAACAATCCTGAGAGTAAGCTTTCCATTAAAAGCAATAGTGAAGGTGGATTAGAAATTATAAAATCTAATTCAGATAATAGATGGCTCGTGAGACATAACGGAAACCTAAACTTATACAATAAAGGGGGCAGTGGTGCAGCTCTTGCACTTAGAGGTACTTTTGATTTTAATACGGGTGCTTATTTCGGGACTTCAGACCGTAGATTAAAAGAGGAAATAAGGGATTTCGATTTAGATGTAGAACAATTCAGCAAACTTCGTCCTATGAGATATGAGTATATCAGCGACGTCAATAACAAGGAACATATAGGCTTTATTGCACAAGACCTAGAGAAGGTTTATCCAGAATTTGTTGTTAAGCCAGTTAACGAAGATGATGTATATACGGTAAACTATGCAGGGCTAAGCGTTGTAGCCATCGCTGCAATTCAGAAACAACAGACCATCATTGAACAACTAAAAAAGAAGGTTGCCGCTCAAGAGGCAAGAATGGCTCAGATAGAAGCTACTCTAGCCTCTCTAGTATCTTCCACAGCATCTAACGCAGAAACTGAAGACTAAAATGTAATTCTTCTTTAAAATGAAAACAAATGATATAAAGGCGAGTCTTACAGTAAAAGTCCTATGGTTTTAAACGCACTCATCCTATAAAAATCAGCCACCTGAAATGACCATTTTTATGATATACTTGAGCATCACCATCGTGGTCTTATTGGCCTTTCAATGGCTTATAAAGCTCAAGCAAAATCAATTTATGTTTTCTCAAGTAGATGGATTTCGGCAGCAAAATGAATTGCGTAATGACTTATTCCTAGGTTGGGCGACCGTCCTTAAGCAGAAGAAAGAAACCACTAATAGACCATGGCTTGCTGTCGCCCACTTACTTGATATCAGAAGTATGAATCAGATACATACGCCGATATCAGGTCAGACCCTTGTAGGCATCGTTTCTAATTGGATGCTTGCTAAATTATTGATAGATAAAACTCCTATAGAAATTAAAGCGAATCAACCCTTCCTGAGTCTAAAGATATCTCCTGAAGGACAACACCTATTGCTATCCATAATGAGTTACATAAACAACCACCCTTACACACCTGACACTTTAATCCTTAACTTGAATCATACAACCAGAACCATATCCATATGCATTGCTGGAAAATCTTGTGATACTTTAATGAATTTTTCAGGACGAGTGAAGGATGTTATCTTAAAAAATAAAGGTATTATTAACACCGACATCAATCAATTATTCATTACTTTCCCATTGAATCAAGTACGCAACTGATTATATAAATCACATATTCAGACTTATGTGCAGCAAGAAAAATCATCTGAGCCCAAAGTGAGAAAACTGACAAGAACAGTAATAGTAATATTGTGCCTTCATCTATGCTTTGGCGTTCTTAAATCGCAAGATTTAGAGTTTTTTCGGTTAAATAAAATCAACACCAACATCAGCAACCAAGGATCTTATTCCGATGGAAGTATACTGAAAGATTCTTCCGGATTCATCTGGATTGCTTCCATAGATGGCCTGAATCGATGGAACGGCTATGAAATGAAGATCTTTAAACCCAGCCAGCAGGATACTACTTCCATCCTTGCCGCTGCCCTTTCTTGTATGGAACTGGATCAAGATGGAACCATCTGGATCGGAACACTCAACCAAGGCCTTATACGCTACTTTCCTAGAAAAGACATATTCGACTATATAGAAATCGGTAATGATATAGATCAAGTTCCAGGTTCTAGGATCAATACTTTGCGGTCTGACAGTCTCGGGCAATTGTGGGTCGGAACAGAACACCATGGAATAGTCCGATTCGACTATAAAAACAATACATTTATAAGGCATCCTATCAATTCTGAAACGCATAAAGAAGATGGGATTTATAGATCGATCGGCGGTCGGTCTAAACCGCTAGCATTTCTTACATCTAAAGGAATTTATATTCCTGACCTACGTATACCAGGTGAAGGAGAATTGATTTCTCTAGATAGAATACCAGAATGCATAGAGTATGGGCCAGATGGAAATATCTGGATGGGCTATGGAGATCAATCGGGTTCATCTATAGAGATCCTGTCTATGAAAGATAGGAAAATATCAAGTAATGACTTATTCCAAGGCGAAGACATCTATAAGATTCACTACGATGAAAATGAATATATATGGTTGGCTACTTATGATCAACTGTTCCAGTACAATCTTAAGAACAAGCACATGACGCGTCATGCTTATGATGTAGAAAACAATTCTACCGTAACGGAAGGACGCATTACAGAAATCATCACAGAAGAAGATGGTAGTCTATGGTATGCATCGGAATCTCTAGGTGGTGGATATGCTATGGTTACGGACACCTTTATTAAACAGAGAACCCTCGACGATTTACTGCAAGTGATGGGTGATTTAAGAGGAAACCAGGCTTCTAGTTTCATCATAAAAAAGTCCAACTATCGACAAGTAATGGGATTGAAGTCGCCGATCCCTGAATTCGAGAAAATAGATAGAGATTGGATGTATGTAGTTGTATCTCCAGTATTCTGGGATACTGAAAATGCATTCTGGTTTTATGAAAACCGTTCACAGAAACTATTCCGTAAGCAAGTTGATCAAGGCATCGAGACTTATGATTTCAATGGTTATGGTATCATAAGAGCTATAAACCAGGATGATCATATGAGGATATGGACTACAGCTAAACTTGCTTACTTTGATCTAGAGAAAGAAAGCTGGCACTACCCTAACCAACTCTTACGAATCAAAGGAATGGATACCATTGCAAGCCAGCGGTCTACAGATTTATGCTTACTAAAAAACGGAACGATTGCATTGTCGACAGCCGATAACGGCGTTTATATATACAACCCGATGGATACCACCTTGTCCCATATGGAAGCAGAATATTTCACTCAAGGCAAATTGAGCTCTAACTCTATTTATAAAATTTATGAAAACCCATCAACAGGAAGGGTTTATTTCTCCACAAAAACAAGTCTGAACATATGGAATCCGGAAGATGGCAGTATCGAATATATTGAAAAAAAAGATGATAAAACATTCACATTTTTATGCATGCATGAAGGAGAGAATGGTGATATGTGGATGGCCAATGGCAATGGCATACACCACATCCAGAACGATACCGTTGTGGCACGATATTCTACTCTACATCTCAATCGGTTCCATATCAATGCCGGAAGCTTTTCAGACAGCCTAGGAAACATATATTATACCCATAGAAAAATACCCTATCATTTTTCTCCTGAAGAAATTCAGAGGATGGCTCCTCCATCTAATGTTGTGATCTCTGAAATATATTCCAACCGCAAAAAACTAAATCCCTCTCAGCATGATGACATCATCGCACAGTCTATCTATTATAAACCAACGTTAGACCTAAGTAGCGAGATAAGAAACATTGGATTTGAGTTGGGCTGTCTCAACGCTCAACTAAAAAATGTAAGCTTGTATTATCAATTGCAAGGATTTTCAGATGACTGGGTAGATATGGGTCAAGAAAACACCATACACTTCACGAATCTAGATCCAGGGAAGTATAAATTTAGGGCACGGGCTCTGTCAGCTGAAGGAAGATGGAGTGAAGAGATTACAGAACAGGCATTCCGTATCCGTCCGCCATGGTACGCAACCTGGTGGTCTTACATGTTATATGGATGCTTAGTCGTTTCTATGTTTTATGGCCTGTATCGATATAGGGTCAATCAATTGTTGCGTTACCAGAGGTTAAGAACTAAAATATCCAGCGACCTTCATGATGATGTAGGTACCTTATTGTCCTCTCTGGCCTGGCAGACAGATGTTATAAGTATGACGGCAGAAGAGGCAGATCAGGAGAAATTCAGCAAAGTAAGTGATCTGTCGCGTACCGCTATGGAACGGATGAGAGACACCGTCTGGGCGATTGATTCTAGGAAAGACGATACTATGAGTCTAGCAGATCGTATGCTCGATTATCTTGCCGACCAGTTCGAAGGAAGAAAAATAGGGTTTGATTTTAAGCACGACGATTTCACCCATAAGCATAAGCTGGCGCCAGATGTCAGGCAGAATATCTACCTTATATTTAAAGAAGCCATTGCCAATGCTTTAAAATACAGCAACGGTGATCTAGTAATCATCGAACTGCACGAAAAATCTGGTAAACTTCAACTTCGGATTAAAGACAATGGATCTGTAGATCCTTCATCGATTAACACATCCGGCTTAGGCCTGTCTAATATGAAGATGAGAGCCGATAAGATAAATGCATCGCTACAGATAAACTGGGAAGAAGGATGCGAGGTTGTACTCAAGGTGTGATCCGCACTT
The DNA here is from genome assembly GCA_938044055.1 of uncultured Saprospiraceae bacterium. Taxonomy (GTDB): domain Bacteria; phylum Bacteroidota; class Bacteroidia; order Chitinophagales; family Saprospiraceae; genus JABDLO01. Next base: position 2,480 of record CALIQO010000338.1, on the reverse strand, counting down.
ATTTACGCACTAAATCTCTCCACCGTAATACTTCTTGAGTAAGTCTGCCTTAGAGTTGATGTTCAACAATTCGTAGATTCGTTTTACGTGGGTTTTAACCGTATTGTGAGATATGAACAATCGCTTTCCGATTTCTATCTGACTTATGCCTTGTGCGATGAGCTCAATAACCTCCTTCTGTCTATCAGAAAGTTCAACCTTGGACTTCTTTTTAAGAGAGGTAAAATACGTCGATATTTTCTTAGCAATGACAGGTGACATGTAGGCTCCTCCATCTGCTACCACATTAATGGCTTCCATAACCTTAATCGGCGAGCTGCGTTTAGATACATATGAGCAAGCACCCGCACACAAGGCATCATAGATTTTATCGGTTTCTTCATAAGTAGAGAACATGATGATATCTACAGTCGGTATCTTTTGTAGAATCTGAGTTATGCCTTCTATACCACTGAGGCCGGGTAAACCGATGTCAAGTAATAGAATATCAGGTATTACTTTTTTATCATAAGTCTCGAGAAAATCTTCTATAGACTCACAAGAATAGACTACTTTATGGTTGGTTTTAGCGTGGATGATAACAGCCACACTTTCTCTTATCATCGGTTCATCTTCAATATGTGCAATCCGCTTCACGCTATCTTTTTAAGTCATTTTAGATTTTACAATGTTGGTTTCTTGGGGAAACTTCATCTTAAATCTTAATGAAACTTGAATCAGCTACATTACAACGTGCAACAATCTACAACTTAAATACGTGATTTTAAATACCGGAATATATTTAGAAGTAAAATCTTATCTCCAAGTTGGCAGCAGAGGGCGCACCTTGTAGAGCGGAAATCCTTGCATTAAATGACATTGTCGATCGATACTCAGATAATGTCTCTTTCATTTTATTGATAGAATATGACTCACAAGATGCCTTATTAAAAGTTCGCGATGAATATCATAAAGAAATAAATTTTCTGTTTTGCTCCTTGCAATGATACTAGGCGTTACAGTAGTACTTGTGGATAAGCCTAGCTATCTGTCAGAATAAACATACGCAGGATTTTTCTTCGATGCAGTTCATGCAACCACGGCTCATTCTGATGCAGGGCATACAATAGGTTTATCATGGTATGCCATTATTATAATTCTGATTTCATGATTCCTGTATAGATATCGATATTCATCTGAGACCGTGAAAAGTTCATTTACTAAGTGAATCTTATCAAGTACAAAGTTGTGGAGTAAATTAGTACTTAAGTGGTTTATTTTTCTAAAAAACCATAGAGCCATGAAAAAAATTATCTTACTCCTACTCTCCTATATTATATATTCTCTATCTCTTATTTCACAACCATTTAACGAACAAGACTCGCTCAATCTTAAAGTCTTCTGGCAAGCTATGGATGGCCCTAACTGGGAAGTATATGACTGGACAGGACCTATTGCTGAATGGGATGGTTTAAGTTGGAGAGAAGGAAGTGTTTCACATATTAATCTAAGAAGTAGAGATATAGGAATGGAAGGAAGTATTCCTGCTGAAATAGGAAAGCTCAGTGAACTGGAATCATTAGGTATGACCAATCAGAAAGTGATCGGTACGCTTCCTGCAGAAATAAACCAATTAAAAAAATTGAAAGTATTATCAATTAATGGATTCAATACAATTGACAATTCAGCATATGAAATTCCTGATTTAAGTGGTCTTACTTCACTTCGTCAACTGGACATCTGGATGAATGTAAAACTTGGAGATTGGTCTACTTGGGTGAAAGAATTACCGGTACTTGAGTCATTGGTACTAGTCAAGGTAATAATTAATGGACCTATTCCAGAGTGGTTTTCAGAATTAAATCTTTCAACAATTGTATTAAGAGAAAATGGCATATCTGGAACTATACCTAATCTCTCTTCTATGAATCTCACTACTTTATCAATTAGCGATCAGAAATTCGATCCATCTTCTTTCCCGGAGTGGATATCTTCAATACCAACCCTTACAAGATTGATTCTTGAAAATGCTAATTTAGAAGGAGAAGTACCTGGCGCTATATTTGACAATGAGGAATTGATCGTATTCAATGTTATAGGAAATAAGTTGACTGGAGATTTATCTTCTATGATAGACAATACACTTCCTAAACTATTAGACCTAAAGATTTCCAACAATCAATTCTCAGGAATACTTAATCCTAATTTTTTTAACCCTGAAGTGTTTAAGGAGATTAAAGCAGAAAACAATCGCCTTACAGGCATAGGAGATTTCACGTCTTTTGATAAAATGAATTTTCTCAATTTAAGGAATAATGGCTTTCCTCATGAAGAAATAGAATTGCTATATCCTGTATTTAAAGATAGATCAAGTTTTACCTATACCGATCAATTGTATGAAAGCCCAGATTCAATCATTTTAATGGAAGATGAATCTGTAACTCTAGATGCCATATCTGATGGAGAAAACGATGTATATACTTGGTTCTATAATGGAGAAA
>CALIQO010000337.1 GCA_938044055.1 uncultured Saprospiraceae bacterium | reverse complement strand
GCCGTTCATGATTCCGGCGTCTCTGATTCTTATGATGTGTTTACTTCCTAGCATTGAGAATACAAATATATATTATACAGCATGACATGATCCTAAAAGTTAGGTTAATCCTGGTTCTTTCTTGTCTTTAATTTATAGAATGCTACGATCTTGTTGTAAATTAGACAGTTATGCTTATTTAGAAATAGTCTAAAGAAATGTTTGTTGTACACATAGCGTTTTATATATGCTTACTTTTAACCCTATAAATAATAAGAGGTATGAAAAAGATACACATTATCGCACTGCTCTTAATCGTTGTTTCAATTACGATCCTTCTTACTGCATCTAAGGATGTCAGTTCGTATGCTACCTTCAAGTCTGCAGCTGCAGCTGACGGAAGTGTAAAAATTGTAGGGGAACTGGTTAAAGATAGAGACATTGTATGGCTTCCAGAAGTTGATATTAATCTGACTACTTTCTACCTTAAAGATGAGAATGGCGAAATAAGAAAAGTCAAGTTGAAGCTTCCTAAACCACAAGAATTTGAAATGGCTGAGAAAGTTACCTTGACCGGTCAGCTAGAAGGCGAGGATTTCGTCGCACACGATGTCAATTTAAAATGTCCTTCTAAGTACAAGGACGAAGAGCTAATTATAAGAGACGCTTCCTAACCCTATGGAGGAAATTCAATATATAGGTGAAACGTTATGGATTCACCACATCGGACAATTTTTAACCGTATTGGCATTTATAGCAGCAGCTTTTTCTGCATACGCTTATTATAAAGATGCCTCTTTCATTAAAAAACATGGAGAGATATCCTCCTGGAAAAATCTAGGAAGGATTGGATACATTACACATGGCTTTTCTATTATATCGATTATTGCCATGCTGTTTTATGCCATGGGTAGTCAGATGTATGAGTACGCTTATGTATACCAACATGTTAATGATGCCCTTCCTAAGCAATACATCCTTTCTGCTTTCTGGGAAGGTCAGGAAGGGAGTTTTATGCTGTGGATGTTCTGGCACATCATTCTAGGATTCATTCTTATCCTCCGAGGAGGGAAGTGGGAATCTTCCGTTCTTATGATTGTGGCCCTTGTAGAGGTATTCATAAGTTCTATGATTCTGGGCCTCCATATAGAGATAGGAGATATCTCAGAAAAAATAGGAGTCAATCCTGTTACCCTTTTAAGAGAAATGCAAGAAGCCCCCATTTTTGCCAATGCAGATTACTTGAGCCTTATAGAAGGAAGGGGGTTGAATGCCTTGTTACAGAATTACTGGATGACCATTCATCCTCCGGTCGTCTTTCTGGGATTCGCCTCTCTGACCATTCCATTCGCTTGGTCGATGGCTGCCATCTATAATAAGGGAGACAATACATGGATGAAACCTGCGCTTAACTGGGCTTTGTTTTCAGGAGGAATACTGGGAATAGGTATTCTCATGGGAGGAGCATGGGCTTATGAAGCACTTACTTTCGGTGGATACTGGGCATGGGATCCAGTTGAGAACAGCAGTCTTGTACCCTGGATTTCTCTAGTGGCAGGTGTGCATACACATCTGATTGCGAAGCATACTGGATATTCAATAAGGTCAACTTACTTTTTATATATTCTGGCATTTATCCTGATTATATATTCCACCTTCTTAACCAGAAGTGGTATCCTAGGAGACACATCTGTACATGCATTTACAGATTTAGGATTGGAATCTCAGCTATTGATTTTTGTAGGGTTTTTTATTTTACTTGGATTCGGGTACTTCTTTTACAATTACAAGAAAATACCAGAACCTAAAAGAGAAGAAAGCATTTACAGCCGGGAATTCTGGATGTATATAGGATCACTGGTATTGTTGTTTTCAGTGGTACTAATTATCGGAGCAACTTCATTGCCAGTCTACAATAAAGTGGTCCAGATATTTGACCCAGAATTTAAAGGTATGGTGATTAAGGACCCCATCAGCCACTACAATAAATATCAACTCTGGATTGCGGTTTTCATAAGCCTATTGTCTGGAAGCATTATTTTCTTCCAGTACAGAATGAAAGCACTGAAAGGAACACGAGCGCGGAAATTGATGACATCCATCGGAATCTCTCTGGCGCTGGCTATCGTATCTTCTTACTTGCTGTCCATGTGGATAGATTATAAAAGCTGGCAATATGCACTTCTCAGTGTGTGTCTGTTCTTCGGTTTATTCTCTAATCTCTATTATTTAGTTACATCGCTCAAGGCAAATGTGCGGATGGCAGCAGCTGCTATATCTCATGGTGGATTTGCATTGATGATTATAGGGGTGCTGACAAGTGGACTAAACGAATATCACATTTCTAATGATCCATTTGGTCAGAAAGGAATTGTACAAGACGAAGACCTTCAAGATAAAGTCTTGTTATATAAGAACAAACCACTTCCGCTCAAAGATGGTTACTGGGTAAATTATAGGTCCAATAGTTTGGAAGGAAATACGAGATCATTTGAGCTTGACTTCTGGAAACAAGATGAGACAGGAGCAAGAGTGGATGAATTTAGTTTAATTCCTTCTGGATTGATGACACTGGATATGACAGAGATGGTAGCTCGTGTACCCGATACCAGACACTATCTCAATCGAGATATTTTCGTCAGTGTAGAAGGCGCACCACCATCTCTGAGAGATGCGGCTCTAGCCAAAGAAATTGAAGACTCGACCATATACAAGCAATATCCGGTTGCGGTAGGAGATACCTTCCATACAGAACGCTATATCGGCAAGCTGGAATCTGTCAACTTTTCTCCGCAGAATCCTAAATTTAAAAAGGAGAACAGTGATTTCGCAATAGAAGCTGAATTGTCTTTCTATGATGAAAAATTCGATACCTCGTTTTATGCATACCCAGTATTGACCCTTGATAAATCTCTTATCATAACGATTCCAGATTTAATCAATCCATTTAACATCAAGGTAAAATTGAATGATTCACTGATGAATACTTGGCTGGAAAGACAGATAGATCTGGATTATAAAACCTATGTGCTGAAGACAGGAGAAACTATCGAGATAGATGGCCACTCAGTGACCCTGACAGGATTCAATAAGAACCCCACTCAGCGGAACTACGAACCTCAAGAAGGAGACATTGCTGTCTCTGCGGTATTATCAATCGATCAGCAGCACACAGTAGAACCTATATTCTTGATTAGAGAAGACAAGCCGATGCACTTCAACGAGTATGTTCCACAGTCGGGCATCCATGTGCGATTCGTCCAAATTAATCCAGCAGAAGAATCGTTTACTTTTATGCTTGCTTCAGAAGGTGATACAGACAATGTATTGTATCCTATAGAACTTACAGAAGAGGCGATCAGAGATGATTGGATCTATATGGAAGCACGTGTCTTTCCAGGGATCAATTTATTCTGGATTGGTTCTGTTCTGATGATGGCAGGATTTTTCTGGTCTATGATAGCACGGATGGGCTCTCGTAAATCAACAATAGATGGCTAGCAAAAGGCCTACAGTATCATTCATAGGTGCAGGAAATGTAGCTCACCACCTAGTCAGTGCGCTAGACACTAAGAAGTATAGCATTCAATATATCTACAATCGTTCTATAGTTTCAGCTAGGAAACTGGTTAAGCAAGTAGGTGGTGCGGCAACTGGCAGTCTGAAAAAATTGAAACAAAGCGATTTCATAATCATTGCTGTCTCAGATGATGCCATAGAAGTTGTCACAGATAATCTTGTATCCGCCTTTAAAGAGTCATACGATGGCATAATCGCTCACACAGCCGGATCGGTGTCTTCAGAAGTTTTAAGTAAGGTAGGCAGCAATTATGGAAGCTTCTATCCGCTGCAGACGTTCAGTAAACATAGAAAGATACAATGGCACGATGTCCCATTTTTCATAACAGCTAGCGACGCAGAAACTTCATCTCGGTTGCGTATTATGGCTGAGTCTTATAGCAACAGCGTAGAGATAATAAGTGATAAAGATAGAGCTAACCTTCACTTAGCTGCTGTCGTATTAAACAATTTTATCAACCACCTCATCTTTGTTTCGGATGATTTCTTGAACAAGGGCGGGTTAAAGATAGAACACTTGTTTCCACTTATAGAAGAAACCATATTGAAGTCTAGATCTCTGAATTCTAGAGATGCACAGACAGGTCCAGCAAGGCGAGGAGATACAGCCGTAATCGAAGGTCATATAAAGGCGCTGAAAAAATCACCTCAACTCAAGAAAATATACCGAACCCTATCTCAATCCATCTTAAAAGAATACCATGAGAATAATAGCTGAAATCCCACACCCCATATTTAAGGTTACCGTATTCCAGATGAATGGTAAGTTGTCTGTAAAACTAGAAAAGAACCTGCTAGAGCAGACTTATAAATTCCGCGATGGATCAGGAATCGAAAATATGGAAAACGTTCATGCTTTTCTTACAGATGCATTTTATGAAGAGGCAGACAATCTTTTCTCTCAGATGCATAAGAATAGATACCAGAGCTTATTATCTGCTCATCCAGAAGATGAATTCGACACCATTATATAATTTTTAATTCTATTCTACCTTGACGAATTTTTCTGTAACAAGGGTGCCTTCTCCAGACAAGTGTAAATAATGAATTCCAGCAGCAAGGCTAGTAGTATTAAAACTTACGGTGTGCGTACCTGCATTAAAAAATTCATTGTTGCGAAGGGTCCTGACTTTTCTTCCAGATACATCATAGATAGAAAGTGTAATGGGTTTTCCTTGAACCAATCCGAATTGTACATTGTGCAAGCCACTGGTAACTAGGTTAGGTTGCATCCCGTACAAGATGTCTTCACTGACCTTAACTTCTGGCTCTAAATCTATATAGGTAGAATCGAAAACAATGTTTTCATCTCCAGCTTTATATTCTGAAAAGATAAGTGGCAAGTAATACATCTCATCTTCTGTTCCTTCTCCCCATGTTACGAACTTTGGAGGGTTACTAGGGTTAGAAGGGTTCTCACTTGTATTGTCATAACTAGCAGATGCATGGATCTCCCAGCCTTCCTTAGCTACGATTAGTCGATTGAAGTAATACATACCTTGCCAGTTGAAATCCCACTCAGGTATGGATATCAATGGCTGTCTTTCTCCTTTATCGTCTTTAAGGTACACTTCCCAGTCTTGACCCAGCAAGTGCATATGTGGAGATACACCTACGAGACTTATGTCTTTAGGAACTTTCCAGACACCATGGAACCGCTTAGAAGTATTAGCAGGAATAATAAAAGGGCCATTGATAAGTACCCCAGGAAGAGGAACCATAACATGGTCTTCTATAAATCTATCCACAACTTCATCGTCATCAGCAAAGAAAATATTAACAGTAGATTGATCGTATTCATCGACAGGCCAGGGTGCATAATGCATCTGCAAGACAAGATCGGAACCTGCAGATAGTGTCTGTCCGAATCCATCTGGATATAATCGTGGCTTCTGTCCAGGCACATAGCCAGGATATTGAGTTGTCGTCAATACCTGTTCTATTCCGAAGCCTGACGAGTTGTTAAATGCATCGAAACCCATCTCAGGAGTTGCTGCATCAGCTCGTGCCGCTCTTCCTCCTACATCTTCGAAGAATAAGCAATGGTGTACGATCTTTCCATTTCCTGGTCGTAACTCAATTGCCTTCACTACTTTATCTTCTGTAAGTCCAGTGGGTAGCACGAAATATCTGTATTCGTCTCTATTGTTTCCGACATGGAGGTGAGCTTCAGGAAAGGTTAGGACTAGGTCAGGTTCTCCTAGAAGTGATCCATCAGGAAACTGAGGAAATGGTGTTATAGCGCCTGTTCCTTCTGGAGCTCCATTGTCAACCCATTCTGCAATCATATCTATTTCTTCTTGTGACAATGCTGTTTCCCCTAGAAGATGATTGTATTCAGTATCCGGCTTCCACGGAGGCATAAATCTGATTCCAGTGACATATTTTATAGTAGAAGACTTCTCTTTTACTTCTTGGTAATTGGTCAATGAGAATGGACCTATCTCACCGGGGCGATGACAACTTGCGCATTTGTCATATACAATGGGAGCGATGTCCTTATTAAAGGTGATCTCTTGAGCCTGGGTGTAAGCCCAAGCGAAAAAAACGAATAGAAGGGTGGTTGTTCCTTTCATTTTATATTTTTTAATGGATCATTTTTATTAATAAAACAGCCAATAGATTCCGTTGAATTAAAGGTACGTAATTCGCCATTGTTTATCGAAGCAAGAACGTCACTTAATTCAGATGTGGTCACTACTTGCCTACGCTTACCGATCCGCACGAATTCATTGTCTATTCTTCCTTGATAGTAAATGTGGTTCTCTGTAGGATTATATACAACCACTTCTGGAGTAACCTTGATATCGAATCTATCTACTTGCTTATGAAAGAAATCTGTCTTAAGCGGGAATCCTATTTTGTACTTTTTCTTAAAAGTTTCAATCTTATCTTTCTTACTACTGAAATTAGGGAAGTAACCTATGAAATCATACTGTTCTCCATAAGTTTCATGGAGTTCATTGATCTTAATTGTGTAGGATTCACAGATAGTGCAATCATCAAGCAAGAAGAAAATCACTTGTGCTTTCTCCTGACCATGGATACCCACGATTGAGAAAATCAGAAACATTATTGAGAAAACTACTTGCTTCATTCCTTTAAAAATACGAATAATAATCCGGCTTCGTTGTTATGATTAAGTTATTGTCGGCTAGTTTAAAATAGCCGCTTTGATAAAAAACACTATCTTCATATTATAATAATATTTAATATGTTTCCCAAGAACGATATTTCAGCTATAGGCTCTATGGTTATATGGATCCTATTATTCTCTATTTTATTCATCATTCTATGGCAATTAACGAAGCTTGTCAGAGGAAAAAATAAGGAAGACTCACACGATTCTTTGCTCCCATTTTTTACGATGCAGAACCAGATGTTTGAGAGTTATCAGAATCAGTTGCATCAATTGAAGCAAGATATTTTTACCCAATTAAATCAGATTTCTGGAGACATCAATGACAAGTTGAAGGATGGAGAAGTGACCATCGATAAGCAGATGGATCAGATACGATTCCTTGTTGATGACAAACTTTCCAAGACCCTAGATGAAAGATTAGGCGCTTCATTTACCTTAGTCCAGAATTCCCTTTCTAAGGTAGAGCAAGGGCTCGGGGAGATGCAAGTTCTAAGTAAGGGAGTAGGAGACCTTAAGAAGGTTCTCGGAAATGTAAAGACGAGGGGCGTACTCGGAGAAGTGCAACTGGGAAACATCATAGATCAATTGCTTAGTTCCCATCAGTATGGGAAGAATGTAAAACCCCACCCACACAGAGATAACCATGTAGAGTATGCGATTAAAATGCCCGATAAGAATGGGAAATCCGTATGGTTGCCCGTGGATGCTAAGTTTCCGCTGGATAAGTATGAGCAACTTATTGTAAGTTATGAATCAGGAGATAAGAAAGAGGTAGAAAGAAAGGCCAAAGCCTTGAAACAATCCGTCGTCCTTATGGCGCGAGATATCCGAGACAAGTATATCCATCCGCCGTACACAACAGATTTTGGAATCTTATTCCTCCCTACGGAAGGGCTATATGCAGAAGTTATACGATTAGAAGGCTTACACGATTACTTGTTTCATGAATTGAAGGTTATGGTATGTGGCCCTAGTAATTTTGCGGCTCTGCTTAATAGTCTGCAACTTGGGTTCAGAACCATCGCCATCCAAGAACGTTCTGCAGAGGTATGGGAGATACTGACCCAGGTAAGAACCGAACTTGGAAATTTTTCAATTTACCTTGAAAAAACGGAGAAGAAAATATTAGAGGCTCATTCTGCCATAGAAAAAGCCAAAGGTAAAACGAAGACCATGGAAACCACCTTAAAAAATGCTGAGTTTCAGGATGGACCTTCTATTCCGAGTCAAAGAGGTATGCCTTCACTTGAAATAAATCGTCAAACATCGGTGTCTGGCTAGATTCAATTTCTTCCTTATGGTTGTGGGCATTGACAGCAACTACATCCATGCCTGCTTTCTGAGCAGCAATCACACCATGTATGGTATCTTCAATTACCAAGCATTTTTCTGGAGCAATCTTAGATTTTTCTGCTGCTGCTATGAATAGATCTGGGTCTGGCTTCCAGATTTGTCTATCATAAGCAGAGAAAACTTTTTCTTCTGGAAAGTAGGCATCGAGTCCTGTAATAGATAGCGTAACTTTCATCTTTTCTCTAGGTCCATTAGAAGCAATACAGATATCGCAGGGAACGGAGAAAACTAGGTCTATGGCCCCAGGCAATGGCACTAGAGATTCTTCACACTTAATCTTCATGCGTTGCCTATAATCTTTTTCGAATGCTGAAGGATCAAAGGCAGTGCCTATTGGCAATTGGCCCTGAATGTGTGTCGTAATAGCCAGCATATTTTTTCCGATAAAATGTTGTTCGCATTCTTCGTGGGTCATCGGAATTCCTATTTCTTTCATCATCTTAACAAGGATCTCTGCGGTAATAACCTCGGTATCTACAAGAGTTCCATCACAATCGAATATCACTAAATCGTAAGCATCTATTTTCTTCATCGTGCAAATGTATGTTCTTTCCGTTTAATACTCGGGTTGTAGATGTTTTATTGAGGGATTTACAAGCTGATATAGAAAAGAAAGTTGTAAACCACTGATTCTCTGAAGGCAACCATGGCGACATTTAACATATTTATAATATTGCATATCTAACATTTTGACTTTCAGAGTAGTTATATAGGTAACTAACAGTATGAATCATGAAAACTAAATTTGTAGTTTACAAGGATGTTCCTACGCTTTCCATCGATGGATTGAGTATCGATGAACAAGGAATTGCAGTAAGTGGTGGTACACATACCTATGAGGCAGAGGCTCTTTACAAGTTGCTGGTGTTACATCAAGATGTATTGCATCAGATGTTGTTCGATGAACTCTACTTGCAGCCTGAAATTCTAGATGTAATAGAATACGAAGGGAAGAAGTTTCCTGTTAAAGCTGCCTAAATCATCAGTATTAGAAAAATCGGGTAACCGCTTATGTGCCATTACCCGATATTAAAGTGGGTTTTCGTTATTGCTTGATAATGCGATAACTATAATTGTTCTTTTCACCATCTGATATCGTGAGTACATATATGCCACTTCTTAGAGTAGTTACGTCTGATGATTGTGATTTATTATTCCACACAAGCTGACCAGATAGGTTATAAAGACTCGCTGAAAGATTAGTAGGTATTATCAATTGATCAGTGATAAGATTAGGTATGTTGCTTAATTGATAATCATAAGATACTTCAATTTTGTCTAAGTTTGATTCTGTTCCGTCTAAGTCGTATTGCCTTAACTCATACAGATTCTTTCCTATGACTGGATTGCTATCCCAGAATCGATATTGTCTATCTGATTTGGCTCTTCCAAATTTTCCAGAAACTCTTCCTATACTTGTCCAAGTGGAATTATCGTTGCTTCTGTATAGTTCGAAATAGTCGTTGTTGATTTCAGCTTCTACTTCCCAGTTTAATTGGATTTCGTTTCTTTCTTGTATTCCTGAAAATGAAGAAAGAATCACAGGAGCTACGGCTTCTCTGGTGAATGTGGCTGTGTAATTAGATCCTCCATTGTTTTCAGTAATTACTGCAGGTGCATCGACCCCATTTGTTGTTATTTCCCAGAAAACTTCAAGCGTATAATCTCCAGGAGCAAGGCCAGCAGCAATTTCTATTCCTCCGCCTACATCTGGATTACTTAACCATTTCTGATCTCCTGGAGGTCCTAAATCAGAATCATAAGGTAGACTCAGTGCTATAAATGAACCCGGAGAACCGCCTGTAAGGTATACTCTATAAAATAGGCTGGCACTTGTTACATCAGTACCATTGTTTTTAAAACTTTTAATCTCTCCTCCTACTATAAGAGAATTCAGACTTCCATAATCTGAACTTTGGAAAAGGGCTGCTCCATCTGCATTGGCTCCACCTGCTAAGAAACTTGCAGAACCTCCATTAACACTAGCCGCCACATAATCTTGAAATATTCCTGCAGATCCATAACTGTTGCCATTATAGGATAATAGTAGGAATAAGGAGTAAATTATACGTCTCATACATCGATGTTAATTGTTGAAAAAAATTCTGTGGTTCTCTGAGGAATTTAGTTCTTTTGTAATTATATAGTGTCGATATGACACAAAGTAAAACATTGTTATGAAATTCCGGGCCATTTTAACATTATTTTTGGTGACAAGTTTTTGCTTCTTTTCATATGCACAACAAGTCATGTTACAGGGTTGGTACTGGGATTATCCCAAGACCGCAGCTGGTGAGTCCTGGGTTGATACATTAGACAATAAAGTACAAGAACTGGCTGAAGCTGGGTTTACACATATCTGGTTGCCGCCACTTTCTAGAGCGAGTTTCGGTAATGGGAGCAATGGTTACGATCCTAAAGACTTGTACGACCTGGGAGAATATGGAGGCGGCGCAACTGGCTTCGGCACGCGGGCCCAACTAGATGCCCTAATCAATAAAATGAATACTGAAGGGATAAAACCGGTAGCTGATGTAGTGTATAATCACCGCGATGGAGGAAAACCTGAAGTCAACCCTTCAGTGGAGGGCTGGATAGAAAATTACAATGGTAATAATGGTGAAGCGCCTTTTCCTTCAGATCGATATCGTTGCATACTGCCGCTAGGAGGTACTTCTGGAAATGGTGCCGGAACGTATTACTTTAAATTATCATCGGCATCTGGAAATGCAGGATTTTATAACCGACCTTATAAGATCTACATGGAAACCAAGACCACTGGATTCGCAGGTCTTCCTGCACAGACAGAAGCCGAACCCAATGGTGGAGGTGATTGTGCAGAAGGGAATAATGTGATCACACTGGGCGTTGATATGGAAGCTGTTTTAGATAATGGGGGATGCACTACAGATGAGTATGCACTTACAATTGATGCTTCAGATTTCGATGCCAGTGGGGACACGCTATATATCTACCTTACCAACCCCAATGGAGATTATTCTGATCACCGTTTTTACGGGATATGGGATGGGAGCATGGACATTGTTGATCAACTTAGATACGAAACTTTTACAGATTTTACAGGACTTCCGTCAGGGAGAGGCGGCATGAATTATCAGAATTTTAAGCCCAATGGAAACCCGACAACGTTAAGTGGAGATTATGATGGAATGTGGTTTTTTTATGATTATGACCAGAATGTAGAATCTACAGAAGATACACTTATAGAATGGTCTAAGTGGTTGTGGGACGATGCAGGTATAAGAGGGTATAGGATGGATGCCATAAAGCATTTCGATCCTGCTTTCGTAGGTAAGTTGTTGAACGAGTTACATGCAGAAGGGAAGAATCCGGATATGGTTGTGGGAGAATTTTTTGACAGTAATCCGTTTCTTTTAAAAGGCTGGGTAGACAATGTTATGGCAAGTATGAGCGCTTCCGCAAATGCGGGGATAAAACCAAAAATATTTGATTTCGGATTAAGAGATGCGCTTGAGAAATCGTCAGACTCGTTTGGTTTTGACGTGAGAAATGTATTTCAATCCGGTATCGTAAATGGCGCCAGTGGATCTGGATTTAATGTTGTTACCTTTGTAAACAACCATGATTTCAGAGATGAGTTTCAACCGGTAGACAACAATCCCATTTTAGGATATGCATACATATTGCTAAACAATCAGGTCGGTGTTCCTACAGTCTTTTTTCCGGACTATTACGGTACAAGTATCCCGCATGGGACTACACCTCCACTTAAGAGTGATATAGACAACCTCATATCCATTCAGAGGGATTATATAGTAGGGTCACCCAGTATCAATTACCTAAG
>CALIQO010000336.1 GCA_938044055.1 uncultured Saprospiraceae bacterium | reverse complement strand
AGTGGCTGGGATCGTGAGACAACAATACTGTAAATCGAGGTTCTAATCCATGGGTAGCTACATCGAGATCTCCTTTCTTAGGAAAAGGACCAATTCCCCAGTTCTCTACACCTACAAGGTTGATGGCTTCTTCTCCACGTCTTATTACTTTGTAAGCATTGTCAAGTAAGGTAAACCCCATATCTGTCAACTTGTCCTCGAAGTCGGCCCAGTATCTTTTTTTCTCTTCCTTATCTTTAATGGTATAAGCGCCATAATAATCGTGATTCCCCTTAACACACCACGCTCCATCAGGTGCCTCTAATCCCTGAAAGGATGGCATAAAAGGCTCTATCTCATTCTTATGTCCATTAACCAAGTCACCTGTAAATACAATCATATCTGCCTGCTGCTCTTTAAGCAAGTCGATGCCTTTTTTTACTTCGGCAACATTGTCAAATGAACCTGCATGAATATCGGTTATCTGAGCTATGCGGTATCCATCGAAGGCTACAGGTAAGTCTGAAAACACAAGGTCAATATTTTTAACCTTAAAACGATACTTCCCTTTGGTGATTCCATAAAGCATCGGAAAGATGCACAATCCAGCGAATGCCACGATGGCTTGATTCAGAAATGACAACCGATCGTAAGGCAAGGAAGTGGTAGGCAGAGAAGGATACAATACCTGCAAGATACTGAGTGAAAATCGACCAGCATCGTGTAATACAGATAGTAGACAGATTATCCACTTAAGAATAAGCAGACTGATGGCAAATCCTACCCAGAAATTAGCAGCAAAAGGTCTTACATATTGAGATCCTTTTTCTAATCTACTTCGATAGTAGAATCCCCACGGAAGGAAAAGTAAAGTGCCATGAAAAACCCATCTTACCCATACCGGTGGAGAAAAAGCTTGTTCTATGGTCATATACCCATACCATTCTACCCATATAAAAAATATGAGCGTCAGGAATAGAAATACATATGCAGCGTTAATTCTCATTCGATATTTCTTACGAGACGTAATAAATATTTAACTCTGAGTTCAATATTTCGTCCGCAGATTGACTAAAAAGAATGCAAAGATAAGATTTTGTCACAATTGATTAAACAAAAAAATATACTTAAAGTTAAGAAAAGGGAAGGTTCTATTTATTATCTTGCAGATCTTCAACCTTAACATTGTACCATTAAATGCCATATATAGATAAATTATGACAAGAAGAATAAGTAAAGTTGCTGTTCTAGGATCGGGAGTTATGGGCTCTGGAATAGCATGCCACCTGGCCAATGCTGGATTAGAAGTCCTTATGCTTGATATTGTACCCTTTGATCTAGAGGAAGAAAATAAGAATAATCCTATTCAGAGAAATCGCATTGTCAATGGAGCATTAAAGGCAGCCATTAAATCTAAGCCAGCACCCTTGTACGATAAAAAATTTGTGTCCAGAATCAAGACTGGAAACTTCACAGACGATATGCAGAAGATTGCAGCATGTGACTGGATTATAGAAGTAGTAATCGAGAGACTTGATATAAAGCAGAAAATCTTTAGTCAAGTAGATGATATACGCAGACCAGGTTCCTTGATAACTTCTAATACCTCAGGTATACCGATTCATATGCTAGCAGAAGGTCGATCAGAAGATTTTAGAAAAAATTTCTGTGGAACACACTTCTTTAATCCAGCTAGATATATGGCCCTTCTTGAAATCATTCCTCATCATGGAACAGATCCAGAGGTTGTAGATTTCTTTATGGATTATGGAGACCTGTACTTAGGTAAGAAAACCGTGCTATGTAAGGATACCCCTGCATTCATTGCTAATCGAGTAGGATTCTTTACTGGTAACAAAGTACTAGACTTAACCATAAAGCATGGGTTAAAAATTGAAGAAGTTGATAAGTTAACGGGATCAGCTATCGGCTGGCCTAGAACTGGATCATTTAGATTACAAGACCTTGTAGGTTTAGATACTTCTGTAAAAGTAACCAATGGAGTTATTGACAATTGCCCAGAAGATGCTTATGCTCAAGCTGTAAAAGAAAGAGGAACACCTCCTTTCCTACAGTTCTTATTAGACAATAAGTTCTTAGGGGATAAGTCTGGACAAGGGTATTACAAGAAAACAAAAGATAGAGATGAAAATGGAAAGAGAATTATCCTCGCTCTAGATCTTGCAACAAATGAATATGCACCTTCTCAGAAACCACGTATGGATGTGCTGGGTATTGCTAAGAAGATCGAAATCATGGATAAACGACTCAACGCCATGATCGAGTCAGAAGGCACGGGTGGAGAATTCCTT
Organism: uncultured Saprospiraceae bacterium; assembly: GCA_938044055.1. GTDB lineage: Bacteria > Bacteroidota > Bacteroidia > Chitinophagales > Saprospiraceae > JABDLO01. Next base: position 2,269 of record CALIQO010000336.1, on the reverse strand, counting down.
AAGGAGTTTTTCTTAGGCTTATTCTCATATTGCTCTCAGCGTATCCCAGAATTTTCAGACCACTTGTATTCTGTAGATGATGCCATGAAAGCAGGATATGCATGGGAGTATGGACCATTTGAGTATTGGGATATGATCGGACTTAATAAAGGAATAGAGATGGCAGAGGCTGCTGGAGAACCGATAGCTCAGTGGGTTAAGGACATGTCTGATGCTGGAGTAGATAGTTTCTATAAAGTAGAAAATGGTTCAAGAAAGTACTTCGACATAACAACTCAGCAATACAAGAAAATACCTGGGACAGATAATGCTATCGTCCTAGATCTCTTGCAAGAAAAAGCACCCGTATATAAAAACAATGAAGCAACTATCCATGATTTAGGGGATGGCGTTATGTGCGTAGAGTTCAACACCAAGTCTAATACAATAGGAAATGGTGTAGGAGAGGCACTGGTAGAAGCTGTAAGGATAGCAGAAGAAGATGGCTGGAAAGGAATTGTCATCGGAAACAATGACAAGAATTTTTCCGTAGGTGCTAATCTGATGGCTGTAGGTATGCACGCCATGCAGAAAGACTTCGATACCCTTGAGAAAATGGTAGATGGCTTCCAGCAAGTCAACATGAATTTAAGATATAGCAAGGTTCCAGTTGTTGCTGCTACACAAGGATATGTCTTCGGAGGTGGATGTGAAATCCTGATGCATTGTGATGCAGCTGTATGTGCAGCAGAATCATACATAGGCCTTGTAGAAGTAGGCGTAGGTCTATTGCCAGGAGGAGGTGGAACGAAGGAATATGCCAAGCGCGCTTCTGATTCTTTCTTCGAAGGTGATGTTAAAATCCCTACCCTCATAGAAAAACTGAAAGCCATAGCAACCGCATCGGTTTCTACATCAGCATATGAAGGTTATAACCACGGATCTATGCTTCACGGAAGAGACATAGTGGTTGTAAATACCCACAACGTATTGTCAGAAGCTAAGAAGAAAGTAATTTCCTTGTCTGAAGGTTATACCGCACCTATAGCAGAGGATGTTCATGTTCTCGGAAGAAACGGTCTCGGCACATTGTACACCGCGATTAACGAATTCTATCTCGGCAAGTACATGTCAGAATACGATGTTGAAATATCTAGAAAAGTAGCCTACGTATTGTGCGGCGGTGATCTTACCTCTGAACAGAGAGTTTCTGAGCAGTATCTTCTCGATATAGAAAGAGAAGGTTTCTTGCAATTGCTCGGCAATCAGAAAACACTCGATAGAATTCAGTACATGCTTATGAACAATAAGCCATTAAGAAATTAATAATTGAAAGATCAGATCCTAAAGGGTCATAAAATTATAAATACATGGAAGCATATATAGTAGCTGGTTTTAGATCAGCAGTAGGAAAAGCCAAGAAAGGCGGATTCAAAAATATGAGATCGGACGATATAGCTGTAGAAGTTATTAAACACTTGATGTCTACAGTTCCTGATTTCGACCCTATGCTGGTAGACGACCTGATTGTGGGTTGTGCTAATCCGGAAGGAGAACAAGGCCTACAGATAGGCAGAAACATCGCCGCGCGTGCACTGGGTAAAACTGTTGCAGGAATGACTGTTAATAGATACTGTGCATCAGGTCTTGAGACCATAGCAATTGCTACAGCTAAGATCAAGGCTGGCTTAGGTTCTGCATATGTTGCAGGTGGCGCAGAGACAATGAGTTTAATTCCTATGACCGGTTATAAGATGGCGCCATCTTATCAAGCAGCTATGGAGAATTTAAATTACCATGTATCTATGGGTGCAACAGCGGAAGCGGTCGCAGCCAAATATGAGATTACACGAGAACAAGCAGATCAATTTGCCTTAAGGTCACACACACTGGCTGCGGCTGCTATCGACGGAGGAAAATTTAACGATCAGATCGTACCGATCGATGTAACAGAAGTTTATGTGAAAGATGGAAAGAGACAAGAGAGTACACATACCGTTGCGATAGATGAAGGGGTAAGGAGAAGTACTTCGCTAGAAGGGTTAGCAAGATTGCGAGCTGTATTCAAAAACGGTGGTGTAGTGACTGCTGGAAACTCTTCTCAGACATCAGATGGTGCTGCTTTCGTCTTAGTTGTAAGCGAGGAGCTGGTTAAGAAGTTCAACCTTACCCCGATTGCTAGACTTGTATCTTGTAGTGTAGGAGGTGTAGATCCTTTATACATGGGTATCGGTCCTTGTGTAGCAATTCCTAAGGCTATCCAGAGAGCTGGAATTTCCCTAAATGATTT
>CALIQO010000335.1 GCA_938044055.1 uncultured Saprospiraceae bacterium | reverse complement strand
GAAGTACCTGATCGCCGGATTGGTGTGTATATTCCTCGTTTTACTTGCGCGTTATATTTCCCTTTTCATCCCGGTCAAGTTATTCAGCAAGAGACTGGAATTCATTCCACACACAGACAAGATAATGACATGGGGAGGATTGAGAGGAGGTATATCCATAGCACTTGCCTTGAGTCTTCCTGATGATATGAGCAGAGATGTGTTCATAATCATTACTTACGTTGTTGTCGTTTTCTCCATCTTAGTGCAGGGCTTGTCGATTGGAAAATTCGCTACTAAATTGATAGGCAAAGAAAACATGGCAACAGTATCTGGCGATCGTCACTGATAAAAAGATGAAGTAGAATAATAAAGTGAAAGGGTTCTTGTAATATATCAATTCACTAACTTGCATCTTACATGGATATTAGTGATGAATTGCTATTCTTTTTCAGTGGACTGGGCGCGTTCAATGGCTTCTTATTGGCTGCGTACTTCGGCATTTGGGCTCGACCTAAAAGTCGATCCAACATCTTCCTAGGACTCTTCTTATTCATACTTAGCGTAAGAGTTACTAAATCGATTTTCTATTATTTCATCCCTGACTTAGGGTATTTATATCTTCAGATAGGCTTGACTGCTTGTTTTTTAATTGGTCCGTTCATTTATTTTTACTTTGCCTCGATCGCTCATCCTGAAGATGGTTCCAAGCCTAAATGGCAACTTCATCTAGCCATCCTTACACCTATAATTTTACTGATTAACTTTTTAGTTCCTTTTGGCAGTCACATAGACTTGTGGGATCCGTATATCGTACGTGGTATATATGCTACTTGGACTGGGTATTCTATCGCTGCTATTTACAAGGTCAAGGATATTTTCCCAAAGATTGTGGATAGAGAAAATAAAATTGACAAATTTGATTTTTGGTTATTAACTATCTGGATAGGAAATACCCTCATTTTATTGGCTTATATGTTCAGAGGTATAGGATCTTATATTTTGGGTGCTTTGCTTTTTTCATTCTTGTACTATATTCTTTTCATATTATTGGTTTTTCGGTTTCAGAAAGTACCTTATAATATCGCTCAGAGGCAAAAGTATGGGCGCAGAAAAATTGACAATGCAGATGTCTTAATCAACAGACTTGAAACCCTCATGGAGGCAGAAAAGCTATACCGAAATCCTCTATTAAAATTACAAGATCTAGCTTCTAAACTCAACATTCTTCCGCACACACTTTCTCAATTGTTAAATGAAAACATGGACAAAGGGTTCTCCCAATTCCTTAACGAGTATAGGATCAATGAAGCATGTGATATCATCAAGATGAACAATGACCTCGGCTATGAAGCCATCGGTTATGAAGTGGGCTATAATTCTAAGTCTACCTTCTATAAAGCTTTCAATAAAATTACGGGCACCACTCCGGCCAAATTCAAGACTCAGAACCTTTCTTGAGTACGGAATTATAATCTGACACCCCAGAATCAGCATATTGGCCACATTCAGTGGCCTTAACCTTTACTATTGTGGCGATTAAATTACTAAACCACAATTATGATGAATTTTCGATTTTTCTTTACCGTTTTAAGTCTCTTTATTATATGCCTCTTCAACTCGACTTCAGTCGATGCCCAGATGGATCCTCATTCAGAAAAATTTATGATGGCAATCGACTCTCTGTTTGACGAAAAATCAGACATGTCAGTTCCGGGAGCAGCTGTTATTGTCATAAAAGACAAGCAAGTGATTTTATCTAAGAGCGTCGGTTCAGCCAATCTAAGTCACGGTGTACCTTTTGATGAAAACACGGAATTCCCTCTTGAGGAATTCTCTGAACAATTGGTAGCTTTTTCCATCCTACAACTGGAACAAAAAGGTAGAATTAAGTTGCATGATCCGGTTAATAAGTATGTACCTGAACTGGGTTTTTCGGACAACATTACGGTGTCTCATTTTATTAATCACAGCAGTGATTTTCCTATGTTGAGCTCTTTAAGAATAATGGCAGGACACAAGTATGATGACCCATTCAGTCATGACGATTTCTTGTCACTTACTAAAAGTGTTTCTTCCGGCCTCAATCCTGGCAAAACATTCAACCACAATCATGGAGGCATTAAAATCTTAATGATGGTGATAGAAAGCATTTCTAAGAAGAGTTTTGCAGACTATGTTAAGGCAAATATTTTCATGCCTTTAGGAATGACACAAACCTCTATCAAGACTCATGGGTTTCTCGAAACAAGTAACAGTACAGTAGGATATACAGTATCAGATGAAGGGTACCAAAAGGTTATTCCTGGCCAATTCGAAATATTCTGTCCACATACATATACAACGCAATCTGATTTTCAAAAGTGGATGCTCAATATACAGACGAAGAAGGTGTTCGGCAATATCATCGAACAACTGGATAGACCACTGACCATCAATGGCCAACTACAAGAAAGGTCCTATGGTTCCTTCTGTATAGGACAACATCAATACAGGCACTACCTAGGCCAAGATGAATTCTTCAAGAGAGAAACAGGAGAAGGATATTCTTGGATGTGGTTGCGATTATCTCAATCCCAGCTATCGGTGATGGCAGTTGGAAACCTAGACACCTATATCGGCCCTCAAGTAAATGGTATAGCAGATCTTATAGGAGAATATCTTTGTCCTGTTGTATCTGAAGACACGCAGGAAGCATCCGATAAAATAACATTTACTGAAAAAGAACTTGAATCTTATGTAGGGACGTACTGGAATGATGATTACTTGTACACCACGGAGATAAGTATCCAGGATGGTGGATTGTTTCATGCGGATACAGACAATGGTTTCAATTTCATGATGACACCGATTACTAAGACGCTATTCGAAACGCCTTTTGGCGGTACTGTAGAATTTTCCAATCTCGGTGGAACGGACAACAGAATGAAAAACATCATACCCAATGGTCGAGAATTCGATTATAAGGAATACCATGTACCAGTTTTAAAAGAGGGCGACCAAGTTAAGTACGTCGGCATCTACGCTTCTGACAAGTTGGGCGCTTTTTACCAAGTTGTATGGGAGAACAATACTTTGATTTTGAAAAGGGCAAGAAAACCCGATCTGGTATTGAGTCCCATGGGTAACCACCAATTTAGAACTCCTGATATAGATCTTCGATTGATAACATTCGAAGAATTAGAGAAAGGCGCGTTTCAAGTCATGACTATGTCAAGCCCAGCAGTTCGTTCTTTCCCTTTTAAAAGAATGTAATTCATGGTCTACTAATTTATGTTTATGTATGCAGTAGGTGCATGCTATCTAGTGTGGCGTTGCTGGTTTTACCAGCGACGCCACTTGTTTTCAATAAGGAAAAAATGCGCTGCAGACAGGATACAGAAGTACTAATTCACTATCTCGTTGATACCTTTAAATGTCTCTACATAGAAATCTGCCTTTTCAGATTTTCCTTTGGAAGAGGAAGCTCTCTGGATGGTTTTCATATCTAGATTATGTGCTGCTTCAATTTCAGAATCAGGATTGTCTCCGAT
>CALIQO010000334.1 GCA_938044055.1 uncultured Saprospiraceae bacterium | reverse complement strand
TATTCCTGTAGATCTTTCAGGGACAGAATACATACGCGGTCTGTACAATGCTGTTATCCGATTCGGTGATAAACATACCTTTGTGAAACTAATAAAGGAATAAATCCTTTTTTAGACGAATAATTTTTACCTGACTGGTATTTTTAAGATCTTACAGAAGAATTACTATTCTTTTATTATCTATACGCTTGTTGATGAAAAGCATGCCTAGGTCTGTATCTATGAGATTATTACAACCTATTGCTATTTTCGTGATTACAAGAAGGTAGGATATTGTTATTTCACAACATCATCGTAAAATTTTATAGTAATGAAACAGTATATAATTATTGCACTTGCGCTTGTTTTTGTAGTTGCTTGTGGAGGAAAGTCAGGTGGAGGTGAAACTTCTGATTCAGGAATTGATGGCAAGAAGATTTTTAAGACTAATTGTGTCTTGTGTCACGGTGAAGATGGAAAATTAGGGTTGAATAATTCTAAGGACTTAACCGCTTCTAAACTCTCTATGGATGAGAGGAAGACCATAATTAAGAATGGTAAAAACACCATGACAGGTTTTGGTCCTTTATTAAGTGATGAGGAAATTAATGCAGTAGCTAAGTATACCTTCCAACTTAAATAAACCCACATCAAAACAGCTCATAAGCAAGATCGAAATATTGCACTTGAATTCGATAAGAATATTAAAGGGCTCATTTTCGATCTAGATGGCACGCTTGCGGATTCTATGCCTACTCATGTAGATGCTTGGGTATCCGCTTTTTCTGAGCATGGAAAAATCCTTGAAAAAGAGTGGATATATAGATTGGCTGGCGTACCTGCTATAGAAACAGTTGTTCTATTAAATACGTACCATGGATGGAATCTAGAGCCAGAACAAGTGGTAAAAAGTAAACACAACATCTACGACCGTACGTTAAATGGAGGCCACACCCATCCACCTATCATAGCTATAGTGGAAGTATTGCTAGCGAGTATAGGAAAGCTGCCGATAGCAATAGGTACCGGATCTTCCAGAAAAAATGCACTGACTACTCTCGGGCACCTAGATCTGATTGACCATGTAGATGCAATCCTTACAGCAACTGATGTAGAAAAGTATAAACCTCATCCAGAAACCTTCTTAAAATGTGCAGAGCAATTAGGAGTAGTTCCGGAGAATTGTCTGGTTTTTGAGGATGGCATGCCTGGAATAATTGCAGCCAAGTCTGCTGGAATGCATTGCCTCCATGTTCAAGATGTCATACATTGAGTTATGGTTGAAAAAAAGGACAGAATATGGTTAACAGGAAGTACAGGGTTACTGGGAAGTTATATCGCCAGATATTTGCTGAAAAGCGGTTACACTAATCTTGTGTGCAATAAGAGATCAACCAGTGATCTTTCTCAAGTTTCTGATTTCGTAGAAGAAGTAGAATGGGTTGAAATAGATCTGACATCTTATTATGACATATATGATCATATGAAACAAGTGGATTGTGTCATACATGCGGCAGCACTAGTAAGTTTCAATCCACAGGATAAAGAACGGCTTGATGAGCACAATGTGGAAGTTACTTCTACAATTGTCAATGCTGCAATAGAAGAGAATATTAAAAAACTAGTTTATATAAGTTCGGTTGCAGCCCTAGGAAAAAGAGAAGACGGACAGGTGATTTCAGAATCACATGAGTGGAAAGATTCTCCTCTTAATTCTCATTATGGGATTTCTAAGTATAAGAGTGAGCTTGAAGTGTGGCGAGGAGGACAAGAAGGTTTAGATATAGCAATATTGAATCCATCTTATATCCTAGGTACGGGTAGGTGGGGTTCTTCCTCATTAAGGCTGTATCCAGATGTTGCTAGAGGAAATCGTTATTATCCGGAAGGGGGAAATGGATTCGTAGATGTCCGTGATGTCGCTGAAGCTGTTATCAAGGTTATACTAAAAGACAAGTCACAAGAAAATTTTATCGTTTCAGCTGAAAACCTATCTTACTTAGAAGTTATGAAAGTTATGTGCAAGACAATGGATCTTGATCCACCGAGTGTTGCGTTGACACCATTTCGACGGAAAGTATATTACTTTATACGTAGGATGAAAGATATCGTTACACTTAAGTCACCTACTATTACACAATCTGCGCTTAAAAACCTAAGCATACCAGCAAGATATAACAATCAGAAATCATTAGATGATCTATCGTTGAAGTATAGGGATGTAAGAGAAACATTAATGGAAACGACGCATAGATTCAACTCGCATGATGAATCCCCTCTTCCTATTGATTTTCACAGTTGATGTATAAATTATTACTTTTCAATAAGTTAGATATTACACTATTTTCTGCTATAACAATAAGGCGTTCAGAATATAATTTTAAGTATATACATATTTAGAAAATAATATAAGATTGTATATATTCAGAGTGTAATCTTATTTCACATATTCTATTTTCAAGCGATATTATTCGGTTTCTATGAAGATTCTCTTTATGGCCATAGAGTGTAATCCATCTCTTGAAAATAGGTTAAAAAAGTATTGATCATTATGAGCTTAACAACTAAAAATATCAGGAATGTTGTCCTTATGGGCCATTCCGGATGTGGGAAAACCACCTTATCAGAAACTATGTTAT
>CALIQO010000333.1 GCA_938044055.1 uncultured Saprospiraceae bacterium | reverse complement strand
GCTTACGCAAATGTTCTGCAACGTTGCCAGTTCTGATATCGATCTTAAGGATGTCAGTGTGCAGGTATAAATAGTTAGGAAATTTAGATACTAAATAACCGAAATGGGAACAAAAAAAGGGTGTGAAATCACAACCCTTTTTTATGAATGCGGAGAGTGAGGGATTCGAACCCTCGATACCCTTTTGGAGTATACACGCTTTCCAAGCGTGCGCCTTAAGCCACTCGGCCAACTCTCCAATGGCGGGCAAAATTCTGCATTCTTTTCCGCTTATCCTAATATTCCAATAGACTTTTTGATATAAGGAGAAATGAATTATAAATAAATTTTTTAAAATATTTAATCGAATGATTTAGAGTCAGTTTTCTTTTCTGTAAATCTGTAACACACCTTTTTAACCTCTATTAGCATCTATTATAGTATGGTACATATTATTGAATTCTATGTATGTATGGGCATATAATTTTTGGCAATTGATTGTAATTAGAGTTCATAGTTATCGTAAAAGACATTGAAGACAAAAAAATCCAATCTCTTTTTTACTACTTTGCCAAATATTTCTAAATTTAGTGTTTTATAATTCATGTTAACAATAAACTAATTACGAAAAATCATTCAGATTATGCGAAAGTTAATACTACTAGTGGGCGTTTTTTTTGTGGCGGCTTTTTTCGGAGCGACAGAAGCTCTGGCTCAAGATGATGGAGGTCAATTCCAGATTCTGAAAGAAAAATTTATTGAAGGAGACTGGAAATTTATGAGTCTCGTATTGGTATGTCTTATTTTAGGACTTGCTTTCTGTATTGAGAGAATAATAACCCTCAATATAGCTACAGCTAATACCGATAAGTTATTAGGAAGAATAGATGAGAGATTAGCAGAAGGAGATTTAGAAGGGGCTAAAGAAGTATGCCGTTCTACACCAGGTCCTGCTGCTAGTGTACTACATGAAGGATTAAAGAATGCTCATGGAGGGCCTGATGCAGTGGAGAAAGCCATAGTATCTTATGGTTCTGTCCAGATGGGACTGCTTGAAAAAGGTCTTGTATGGATTTCTCTATTTATCGCAATTGCACCGATGCTCGGGTTTATGGGTACGGTAATCGGTATGATCCAGGCATTCGATAAGATTGCAATTGTGGGTGATATCTCTCCAGCAGTAGTTGCAGGTGGTATCAAGGTAGCCTTACTTACCACAGTATTCGGACTTATTGTGGCGATTATCTTACAGATTTTTTACAATTACATTGTTTCTAAAATCGACGGCATTGTTAATAAGATGGAAGATGCTTCCATAGGTCTTGTAGATGTTATGGCTAAGAACAATGTATTTAAGTAATCACCTTTTTAAACAATATCCGATATGTATAAATTTCTAACGAAAAATGGACAGACGGCCGCTCTAGTACTGGGTGTTCTCTGTATCATTATATTCTTCGTATCCGTATATGTAGGCTTTAACAATAGCCCATACGATATGGGGACAGACCTCAACGAGGTTGAGGATAAGTCAACCATTAATTTCTTTAACAGTGGTCTATGGATTGCCATCCTCCTTACAGCAGCATGTGCGATCCTTGCTTTAATTGTTTTTGGGGTTTTAAACTTGATGAAATTTCCTAAGAGTGCCATGAAATTTGGCCTAGGTTTCGTAGTTCTTCTGGCAGTGTTCGGCGGACTATATGCTACCTCTTCTATGGAGACAACAGAGAAAATGATTGACCTTCACAATGAATTCGATGTTTCTGAAAAAGTCAGTAAAATGATCTCTGGAGGTTTAAAAACCATGATGGGATTAGGTGCTGTAGCATTTTTAGTAATGATAGGAGCTGAAATCAGAAACTTATTTAAATAACAAGATCATGGGAAAAACAAGCACAAGAGATAGGATGAGTAATGAAGTGAATGCTGGGTCTATGGCAGACATCGCCTTCCTTCTATTAATCTTTTTCTTAGTTACCACCACCATTGCGGAGGATAAGGGAGTACTTGTTAAGCTACCATCTTGGTCTGAGGAACCACCGGAGACACAGAAATTGAATACCAGAAATGTGTATTCTGTTCTGGTTAACGCTGATAATCAGCTGCTCGTCAGAGGAGAATTAATGGATATTGATGACCTTTTAGAGAATACTAAATTGTTCATCTCTAATCCACGAAATGAATCCGACAAAGCAGAAGATCCTAAGAAGGCAATTATTTCATTAAAGAACGATAGAGGTACTAAGTATAAGACGTATCTAGCGGTCTACAATGAATTAAAAGCGGCTTACAATGATCTAAGAAACGATGAAGCGGAAAGGAAGTATTCTAAACGATTCGACGATCTTACACCAGATCGTCAGAAGGAAATTAGAAGCGCGATTCCTCTTGTTATATCTGAAGCAGAACCGACTAACTTCGGTGAAGAAGGATAACCTATTAACCCGTTTAATTTAACAACTATCAATTAACGATATGTCTAAGTTTAAAAAGAAAAGAGGTAAAGCATCCCCGGCGATTTCTACGGCTTCTCTTCCTGACATTATATTTATGTTACTATTTTTCTTTATGGTTGTTACCGTATTGAGAGATTCAGAGAAGAAGGTCGATGTGGTAACACCATCGGCGTCCGAGTTAACTAAACTTGAGAAGAAGTCACTGGTACATTATATGTATGTAGGAAGACCAGTAGAGAAGTTTCGTGCAACATATGGTACGAAGCCGCGGCTACAGTTGGGAGATAAATTCGCAGAATTTACAGAAATTCCTCTTTTCATAGAGCAGCATAAGAGTAAGTTGCGAGAAGCTGATCAGCCTAAAATCATTACTTCATTGCGTATAGATGGAGATGTGACGATGGGTATTGTTACAGATATCAAGACGGCACTCAGAAAAGCGAATCAATTGAAAGTTAATTATTCTGCTAAACCTATGGTTAGGTAGGATAATTCTTGAAATATATTCAAGGGAGATAGAAATCAGTTTCTATCTCCCTTTTTTTATGTTCTGGAATAAGACCTCAGAGAGCGGACAACCGTCTCAGGCCGTATAGATAAATAGTGGTAAAAGCACTGAGACCATTCACTGGTAATGGACGGTACATTTGCCTTGAGCGAAATAGAATTTATACAGATGAATTAAAGGACGATAAAAGAATTTTTATAGAGCTTTAATAATTGTAGTTGAAATTCTTTTTTATAGTGCTGGCCTTTTCTTAAAGATGGGTAAAGAAGAAGGGTGTTATGTAGATTCCTAACTTAATACAAACTCACTTCGCTACCTATGGATTTACAATAGAGATTCGCTTGGTAACAAGTTTTTCTCCTTGACTGTTATAGATGCTGTACCGGTATATTCCCCTCGATAGATATCCTACATAGGTACTTATCTTGCCATCTTCTCCTACATCGAATGATTCCGATTTAATCAACTTTCCTAGTATACTGGATATCCTTAACTCATACTTTCCACTGGGATGGTTGTTCAGTAAAAAATTAATATCTCCGAAAGTAGGATTAGGGTAGGCGATAATTTCTTTTTTTCTACCATTGACATTATTGGTTGATCTAGAGGTCGATTCAATTCTATATTCAATATCCAGATATTTATCGCCAGTATCAATTATAGTTAAGACCGGTGTATTTAAGTCTGCCGTCCAGAACCGATACTTGGTATAGTTTAAATCTTGCACATACGTATTAACTAGATCGTATACCGAAGGCGGAATTTCATCCATTTCTATCCAACCCAGATTGCTTTTCTCATATATCGAAACCTCAGAAGATACCACATCTTTCTGCCTCAGCACTTTATTATAATTGGCTTGAGGCAGGAGAAGATCTCCTTGCTTATCTAGCGAGCTCTGAGAGATAATTGCAACTTTAATTTTTATTGAGTCTTGTAAGTCGGGTGTTCTGTTATTGTACTCATCACTGCTGAAAATATCTGCACTACTTACTAAAAGCGAAAAAATACCTCTATCAGAGTATTGTTTCCCCAGCTTAACGCCTGCACGTTTTATTATTGGTCTTGTTTCATATACAATGGTCTGATTACCCGTCGCTCCTACTCTTCCGAGTTCTAGAATGTTCTTACCTGATTTCTTATAATACCGTTCCTCGCCATCCGGCATAATACCTAGAAGATCAGCCTCTCCAAAAGCACTATTGTACAATCCATCAGCAACATCTTGGTAATAGATTTCGCTTATATAAGGTGCATCTAGCGAAATGAAATTCCACAAGCTTCGATCCCTATC
>CALIQO010000332.1 GCA_938044055.1 uncultured Saprospiraceae bacterium | reverse complement strand
TCCACCTCAGATACGCCCCTTCTGAAAACACGGTATGGAGAGCGGTAGTCGGCCGCGGACAGAAAACTGCAAGTATTTTCGGAGAGAACTTAGGCTTATTTGCCTCGAGTAGAAGCATTAATATTATTGCTAGTAATGAAGACAATCCATATGGCCTTAATCCAGAAATTGCATGGAACTATGGCTTGAGCTTACAGAAAGACCTTTCTATTTCTGACAAGAGATTCAGTATAGGATTAGATGCATACTATACAGATTTCTCAGATCAAGTTGTGGTTGATTATGACCATGATTATCGCCAAGTCCTATTTTATAATTTGGATGGAAAATCTTACTCAACAAGCCTACAAGCCCTCTTAGAATTTTCTTTAATAGAAAGACTCGATATACGGCTTGCTTACAGATACAACGATGTCCAGACAGATTTTCAAGGAGGCAGAAATCGACAACCATTGATTGCCCCTCATCGTGCTTTTGCTAATGTTTCTTATGAAACGGAAAACGGATGGAAATTTGACTTAACTGTCAATAGAATCGGAAGTCAGCGTATACCTGAAACCCCTTTTCTAGAAGAAAGTGGAGACACACAATCAGATCCATTTTTTCTAGGGAATACGCAAGTTTCTAAAATATGGAACAACAAGATAGAGTGGTATGTAGGAGGAGAAAACATCTTTAACTACCAACAATCTAATCCTATCTTGAATGCAGAAAATCCTTTTTCAGAAGGCTTCGATGCATCTCTGATTTATGGGCCAGTATTCGGAACTACCATATATACAGGATTTAGATTTAAACTGTTCAATGAGGTTAAAGTAGGTGATATAATAGAGTTGTAAGTCCATCACGAAATAAATTAAGAAAGAAGCTTACTCAAGTAAAAACCTTGAGTAAGCTTCTTTCATTTAATCTTATTACAACAACATCTCGAATAACATCGGATCGTCATTAAGCGCACGATAGTCAATCTTAGCAGATTTCATACGTTCAATCAATCCCGTATAATCGCTCTTATTTTTAAGCTCTATTCCTACTAGAGCTGGACCAGTATCTCGGCTTCGCTTCTTAGTATACTCGAAGTGGGCAATGTCATCATCTGGTCCGAGCACATTAAGAAAATCCCGCAAGGCACCTGCACGTTGCGGAAACCGAATTATAAAATAATGCTTCTTTCCTTCCCACAATAGAGATCTTTCTCTGATCTCTTGGGTCCGATTGATATCATTGTTTCCACCGCACAATACAACTACAACATGCTTGCCCTTGATTTCTTCTTTTATTTCATCAAGCGCAGCTACACCGATAGCACCTGCAGGTTCTACAACTATGGCTTCGTCATTATACAATTGCAATATAGTCGAGCATATCTTTCCTTCAGGAACTGTTACTATTTTATCGATCACCTGCTTAGCAATACTATAGGTAATATCACCCACTGATTTAACTGCAATTCCATCTGCAAATGAGTCTATCTCCTCTAAGGTCACCCGCTTCCCAGCCTTCAGAGATCGCTCCATAGCCGGAGCACCTTCAGCTTCCACTGCAATAATCTTAGTTGTAGGGCTGACCGATTTCATGTAAGAACCGATTCCAGAGATCAATCCGCCACCTCCTACAGCTATTATTAAGTAGTCTATAGGTTGATCATTGTCCTCCATGATTTCGACAGCCACCGTTCCTTGACCTGCGATAACTTCTTCATCGTTAAATGGATGGACAAATGTCCGATTCGATTCTCCTGCTACCTTTAAGGCTTCCTGCTGAGCATCGTCATAGGTGTCTCCATGTAAGACAACTTCTACATGGCCATTACCGAAATGCTTGACCTTGCTCACCTTCTGATTAGGCGTTGTAGTAGGCATATAGATTAATCCACTTACCTTAAGATTGTTACAAGCAAATGCGACACCTTGGGCATGATTCCCAGCACTGGCACAGATTACTCCTTTTTCAAGTTCTTCTTGTTCTAAAGAAGCAATCTTATTGTAAGCTCCTCTTATTTTAAAGGAACGTACCACCTGCATATCCTCTCTTTTCAGAGAGATCTCACATCCATAGCGTTCTGAAAGATTGTAATTCTTCATCAGAGGCGTATGCACGACTACTGACTTCAGTCTCTGCTGGGCAGCTAGAATGTTCTTGATAGGAATCAGCCTTGTCGATGAAACTACATCATTCATAGTGGGCGGATATTAATTACCGGGTCTGAGACTTCTTACTGTCTTTCCAGCTTGCCACATTTCTGAATCACTCAATTCTTTAAGTTCAGCTTCAAGCTTAACTCTATAATCTTCTTGGCTATTAGAATCAATAGATCTCTGAGCTTCTTCTCCTGCTGCTACAGAATCATATAATTCTTCGAAAACAGGCTTCACAGCATCTCTGAATTTTTTCCACCAATCAAGTGCTCCTCTCTGTGCTGTTGTACTACAGTTAGCATACATCCAATCCATACCATTCTCAGCAATCAACGGATATAAGGATTCTGTTGCTTCTTCTACTGTTTCATTAAATGCCTCAGAAGGAGAATGCCCTCTACTTCTCAATAAGTCATATTGTGCGGCGAACAAACCTTGAATAGCTCCCATTAAGGTGCCTCGCTCTCCTGTCAAATCAGAAAATACTTCGCTTTTGAAATTGGTCTCGAACAAGTACCCTGAGCCGATTCCAATCCCTAGAGCAATGACTCTTTCTCTTGCTCTACCAGTCGCATCTTGAAAAATAGCGAATGAAGAATTCAAGCCTTTCCCCGCTACGAATAATCGACGCAATGAAGTTCCAGAACCCTTAGGAGCAACTAGAATCACATCCACATCATCTGGAGGAACGATGCCCGTTCTTTCCTTGTAAGTAATTCCGAATCCATGAGAAAAGTACAACGCTTTACCTGCAGTCAGGTATGGTTTCAATCGAGGCCATACTTCGATCTGGGCAGCATCAGATAATAAATACTGAATAACTGTTCCTTTCTCCGCTGCTTCCTCAATCGGGAACAGTGTTTCTCCTGGCACAAATCCGTCAGCGACAGCTTTATCCCATGATTTAGAGTTCTGTCTTTGTCCGATAATCACCTTGAATCCATTATCTCTAAGGTTCAATGCTTGTCCAGGCCCTTGGACTCCATAACCGATGATAGCTATAACTTCATCTTTTAAGACTTCTCTTGCTTTATCGTAAGAAAACTCTTCTCTGGTTACGACGGTTTCTTCTACTCCGCCAAAATTAAGTTGTGCCATTTTTTTAAATTTTAATTTATTCTTGATTATGATAATGATTCTACTTCTTCTATAGATTTTAAATAATTATTAAGCCGTTCCATAGGCTTTACGATAGCAATTCTTCCAGATCGTACAAACTCATAAATGCCTCTTTCTTTCAATTCATCAAGAAGCAATTCTGTATCTCGAGTATGTCCTGTTTTTTCTATAACGATGTATTCTTCCTCTATCCGTAGGATACGAGCATTGTGTTCTCTTACTAGTTTTTCAAGATCATCGTTTCCATAAAATGCCTCAGTCGGAACCTTATATAAGGCTATCTCCTGGTAGATAATTTCTTCATTCTTGTAGTAGAAGGCTTTCAATACATCCACCTGCTTATCTATCTGTCCGATTAATTTCCGGACACGCTCTTCTGTTAACTCTACAACTATGGTAAATTTAAAGATTCCATCCATGGAAGATTGCGAGGCTGAAAAACCTTCTATATTAATGTGTCTTCTCGTAATAATAGAAACAATTCTCGCCATCAAGCCAGTCTTGTTTTCGCAGAAAACAGTAAGCGTATATTCTTGTATTTTATCCATATTGATTTTCTTATTGATCAGTACACAATTTCGTCTACTGCTTTCCCACTTGGTATCATAGGCAATACATTCTCTTCTTTCTCAACCATCACATGTAACAAGTAGGGCCCATTATAATCTAGCATCTCCTGAATACTGGATTCTAAATCACTCGGTTCTACAATCTTCTTTCCTATAACACCAAATCCTTCTGCTATCTTTACGAAGTCTGGGTTCTGTAATTCTACAGAGCTATATCTGCGCTCGAAGAATAATTCTTGCCATTGTCTTACCATCCCTAGAAACTCATTATCTAGGATAATTACTTTTACAGCTACATCCCACTGAGCAAGCACACCGAGTTCTTGAAGGGTCATCTGGAATCCACCATCTCCTATGATGGCGACTACTTCACGCTCAGGCGAAGCAAGCTTGCATCCTATTGCTGCTGGAAGTCCGAAACCCATAGTCCCTGCACCGCCAGATGAC
>CALIQO010000331.1 GCA_938044055.1 uncultured Saprospiraceae bacterium | reverse complement strand
GACTTGCCTTCTACACGTATTTCATCACTTATTGATTCTAATATTTTAACACGGATAACGGCTCTACTTAAGTCTATAGAATCTGATACCGGGGAGGGAGCTGCGGGTGGATTTCCAATGGTCACTGTGCCGATAGAATCTGCAATAACCTGGGCTTGGTCTATACTGTTGTATAAATAATTATACCAGTCTAAAGGAGATGAGTCCATTTTTTCATCTTTAGGCAAGTCACGTTCTTCTAGTCCTTTTCTCAAGAAAGAAATTGATTTAGAAATTAGCTTGAGTATATTCTCTCTGTATGTTTCATTTTCTTTCTCTACTGGCAGTAAGAACCGCATTCCTTTTTCCTGACTGATTGCTATAATACACTTCTTATTCTCAGGACCTGTCACATAGAGCATCTTTTCTTCTACTGGTAGATTCATTCTTGAAAGTTCTTCTGACCTCGTCAATCCAGCGATCAGCATACCACAGAATATCGATTCATATCCAGCTATGCTTTCATATATTTTCTTGTAATAATGGGAAACTGGACTAGACCCGAAGTGTCCATCTTTCCTAGTTGACCACCACATAGCATATCTTCCTTCGAAATCTTCCTCCTTAGGGTTGTCTTCTTTTCTGAAGATAGCATGAAAGGTTGTTCCTTGTTCTAGATGCCCATCTTCTTTCTCATACTTTTCTGGATCATAAGCAGAGACATAGTAACATTCTGTAAAACCCGCCTTTTCTAGTAAGACAGTTCTGAACTTTTTAAATTGGCCTGCCTCAGGTTCAGAATAAAAGGCAAAAACAGCATACTTCTTATTGTCTTTCTCTACTACAAGCGGTATGGTTATTACACCTTCTTCGGTTACCGCTTCGTACATTATTCCATTCTCCTTATATCCACCTTTTTCATCTGTCAGTCTAGCCATTGCCAGTATAATATCAATTCTCGCAACTCCAGCCAACTTATAACCTGAGAAGTCTACATCAGATGGCATTTTTAAAAATGTGCGTTCTGGTTTTTCATATTCTGGTGTACTTTTCTGAGAAGATTGAACAGGTTTAGATTGTTGCGTTCTATTCTTCTGCACTGGTGTGATCCGCTTCTGAGATTTTTCACTCTGTTGAGAAGCTTTAACAACTAAGTATATAACTACACCGATAGCTAGTGCTATTAACTTGATCATTTCTAAATATTTTTTACCTGGTTCTTATATTAAAATCAATTAGTAAGGCGATTTAAAAATACTAAATCATTTCTAAAGATGATAGATTAATCTCCATCATAAAGAGACATCTTTCCGACCAATTAATCCTTAGAACAGTAAACGGAGAAAATAAAATTCATTCTGATTTATACAGACAAAAGATTCATTTGTCTGTATTCAACTTAATCCTTACAGGATCTGACTAAATAGAATTCCTCCTACCAGGAGAATGCTATATCAATAAAAAATGATACTTTCCATTAACCTTTTGATATTAATGGATATAAAGTTCTAAAATGGTTACTACATGAGGTGTCTTTTGATTCTATTTCTATGTTGGCATACCCAACTGTATTCTCAAGGAGATCTCTTAACGAAAACTCGAGATTATATCGATGTTGCTCTTGATGGCTATCACGTTGTAGGTGCTGAAGACACAGTGAGAATTAGGGTTTTCGAAATTCTAAAAGACAAAGCTTATAAAGACACTCTTTATTCTGGTGAACTATATTTTCTTCTGAGTATAGTCCATGCATCAGAAGGAGTGTGTGATAGTGCATTGCTTTACTATAATAAGGGAAATGAAGTTCTTAAAAATAATATACTATATAATCCTACTGTTTTAGTCCAAGCACAATTATATCAAGGCGACTGTTATTTAAGATATGACGACACTGAAAACGTAAGATTGATTTTAAATGATCTGAATAGCCTTTACACTAATTCTAGAAACAATATATCAGAATACAATCTTCCAGGAGAATTCTTAGGCAAAATAAATCGCTTAGAAGGCAATACTTATTTAAAAGAAGGAAATTATAACAAAGCTTTAGAATCTTACTTCCATGCAAAAGAGGTTTTCACTCAACATGAAAAACAACCATCTTATAATTTAGCTAAAATTCATAGTAATATAGCACTGGCCTATTCTAATATCTATCGAGATGATTTGTCTATCGATCATATGGAAAAATCAATGGAATTATCTAAACAATTTGATTGGTTATCTAACGCAGAATTGACTGGCAATTATTTAAACTACGGACGTGCGCTAGGTGAAATGAAAAATTTCTCTAAGTCTGATTATTACTTAAACATGTCAATCGAATTAGCAAAGAAAAATAAACGATTTAATACAATCGGCTCTGCTTATTTAAACAAAACATACAATAGTCTTCAACAAGGATTAAAAAAAGAGAGTTTAGAATACGCTTATAGCGCTATCGAATTCTATACTAAGCATTCTAAAAAGAATTCTAATTTAATATTGGCTTACAACAATCTTGCAGCAGCATTGGACTTAAATGACAGTTTAATAATGGCAAGTAAGGCGATAGACACATGCCTTATACACTGCAGTAATTTTATAAATGAAAGTCATCCGTATTATGTTTCATCCCTTAGCAGTAAATTCGTTTTACTATACAGATCAGGTAAGTATGAAGAAGCATTAGATGTTTTGGAAAATGCCATAAGAATAGGGAAGTTAAATTATAAGAATCAGAATGTCATTATGACGCGTCTATATATTCAACATGCCCGTCTATATATGGAAATGGGTGATTTCCCTTCAGCATTTAATTCTCTATCCTTGGCTGAAGAAACATTGAATATAGAATCTTACTCAGACTTCAGTGAATGTAATTCTATATATGGAGAATTTTTTATAGACTACTATTTATGTAAATACAGGTTGTATGAATCTAAGTATCGAAAGAGTAATGATATAACTGATTTAAAAATTGCACATGAAAATTTTGAGAAGGCATTCGGAGTATATAACTACATAAGAATGTTCTATTATGAAGATCTATTTCTTACCAAGTTAAATTCAGATGCTCAGAGCAATTTAGAAGAGGGAACTATGGACTGCCTAGAGTTATTTAAACACACAGAAGA
>CALIQO010000330.1 GCA_938044055.1 uncultured Saprospiraceae bacterium | reverse complement strand
CTGCCAAGACAGCATGCTCTGATGTAAATAATTGCATCACTGATTCAAGACTACTGAAGTCCATACCTCCTCCCTCCTGTATAGACAAGAAAATATAGATGGAATAAATTACAGATAGCATTAGTGGAATGATTTTGAAATCACATAACCATCTAGTCCCTTTCCAAGCAGGCAGTAGAATCATAAGACCCCACATAGGCAACACCATGGTGTTGGCAATTGAGAAAACAGAAGAAGCATTCATAGGCATTGTTTTTACCATTTAAATAATGGCACTAAGTTGCTTCACTAAAACCTAATCTAAAATGAAATAATGCTGAACCGTCTTTTAATACAGTTGAACCATCACAGCCTACTAACTTCAATGATAGTAGGATGGATTATTCTATTTCATGGAACCTAAGTCTGTTGTTGCTTTTAGATCTTTATTGAGACCCACGCAGAAGGACTTTTAGTAAAGGAATGAGTTGCATCTTTTCTACCCTTATTGCTAGCACGCATTAAGCAAAATTCATGGTTAATGATGGATAGGCTTGCTGCCATACTTAATAAGATAAAGAAGGTTTAATTCAAGAGATAACCTACATGGAAAAATGGATGATTGAATGACTTCAACCAAAAATTGAATACCTTGCTGTCCCTAAGTAAATTTTCGATATGGAAAACAATATTGTCCTCCGCCAACTGAGATATATTTTTGATCTGAGTGATGATCAGATGATCGACCTATTTGCGCAAGCGGAAGTAGAAGTAACAAGGTCGCAAGTGAGTAACTGGTTGAAAAAAGAAGACCATTCCGATTATGTAGCCATCACAGATTCCGAATTCGCGACTTTCTTCAATGGATTTATAAATCACAAGCGAGGAAAGAGAGAAGGTCCTCAACCTCCACCAGAAAAACGCCTCAACAACAACATCATTTTCAGAAAAATAAAAATCGCATTGAATTATAAAGACACGGATATTATGGCTGCTTACAAGCTTGTAGGCATGCGGATAAGCAAGCATGAAATAAGCGCCATATTCAGAAATCCTAAACAGAATCAATACCGTCCGTGTGAAGATCAGTTTTTTAGAAACTTCCTATACGGATTGCAATTAAAATATAGACCAGAAACAACTAAGAAAAGAAAGTAAGACACCTGTTCTTTTCTATGATCACAGCAAATTTATTGAAGCTATTCCATTTCAATTTACGCGCAGGAATATCATACTTTAGGGTGATAAATAATCTATAGAATTGATCTAATTTTGAGAAAACCTCATAATTATGATCAAGCTTTACTTAACTGCTGCATTAATTCTGATTACCCATCTACTTTTTTCTCAGGTGACCACTCAATGGGTAACCTCCTTTGAAGGGGATAATTACGATGAATTAAAAAACATGACTTATACATCCGATGGGGGCATTCTTGTTTCCTGTCAGTATGAAGGAATGATAAAAGTAGGCGATGATACTTATACTGCAGAATCATTTAGTATTTCTACGCTTATCATTAAACTTAATGGAGATGGAGAGGTCATGTGGTCTAAAGATTTTCATGCGGGTTCAGATTCAGAAATTACCATATTTAAAATATTACCAGATCCATCTGGAGGCTTTTTTGTAACCGGCTCTGTATCGGGAAACGAGATAGATATGAATCCTGAATCGGCTACAAATTATATTTCTGGACAAGGAGACAATGTTGTTGTAGCAAAATACGATGAAGATGGAAATTATATCTGGGCCAATTCTTATCGGTTTACATCTACTTCTAATGAGAGATCATTTGACATAGATATAGACAACGACGGCAATCTATATATCGCAGGGTATTTCGATGTTTCATCTAATGGGAATGATGACAATATGTTTTTGCTTAAGCTTGATTCGCAGGGTGACCCTGTATGGGGATATACGCCTACTACCAGTGGACGATTAGATGGAATCAACGGAGTTGCAGTTAAGAACGATCATGTATATATTGTTGGAGAATTTGAAGGTACGGGGGATTTCGATGTTACAGAAGAAGGTGAGAATATACTAGAGAGTACTCCAGATGAATTGTCAACCGTCGTTGCTAAATTCAATCTATCAGGAAGTATGATATGGATCAAGCAATTAAAAGGAGAAGGGTCCATTTCCGGAAAGACCATTGCCGTTAATGACAATGATGAAATTTACATAGGAGGAAGCTATGGAGAAAACATAGATTTTGATCCAGATGAAGGTATGAATATAGTGGATGGATTTATCCTTGACCCCTTCGTTTTAAAACTGAATTCCGATGGAAGTTTCAACTGGGTATGGACATATGAAGGGTCTCAAGTAAGAAGAGTTGACCTTGCAGATGATGGAGGTGTATATTTCGGTGGAGATGGAAGCACAACTTTTTTCGGTCAGTTATCTAATGAAGGTGAAGTGATTTTTACAACAGACTTAGAATATGTCGGATCTCCTAATAGTTCTAACGCAGACTTAAATGCAC
Source organism: uncultured Saprospiraceae bacterium (assembly GCA_938044055.1). GTDB lineage: Bacteria > Bacteroidota > Bacteroidia > Chitinophagales > Saprospiraceae > JABDLO01. The sequence goes on along the minus strand of CALIQO010000330.1, from coordinate 68 downwards.
TTGCCTATGATGGTAATAATGGATTAGCCATCGGCGTTGATTATTTTTTCGGATTCCAATACGATCCA